>JAIXVN010000036.1 GCA_027483005.1 Verrucomicrobiaceae bacterium | reverse complement strand
TAGGCAAGTATCAGCGTGTCATTGAGGTGCTGGATGCGCTCACCCGCGCCAAGATCTCCAACGTCACCTTCCAGGCTGGTTCGCCCGATTGAGTTTTCCTCCACCTCCACATCCCGCCACCATGAAAAAGCACAGCTCCCGCAAAGTCCGCTCGGCCGAGGTCAATCTGGGGTTCCAGATTGCTCCGATGATCGATGTCGTGTTCGTGATCCTGCTTTATTTCATGGTCATGGCAGGGGATGCGCAGGTGGAGAAATTCAATTACGCCCAGCTCCCCGGAGGACCTCCTGAACCCGGTATCATCAAGGGCTTTCAGGATGAGGTTGTCATCCGCATCGAAGACGACGGCCAGGTCCTTCTGAACGGTGATCTTCTCGATTCACCCGAAAGCCGCAGCCTTCCAGAATTGGCCGGCAATCTTGAGCAGCTCAAGCAGAGCAACCTCGCCACCAGCAAGCCGCTGATGGTGACCATCGATGCCAGCGAGCTAGGCAAGTATCAGCGCGTCATGGACGTGCTGGACACCCTGAGCCTGGCAAACATCACCAACATCACTTTTCAGGCAAACGACTTCTAAGAAGTTTCCGCCTGTCCGCGTTTCAAGTCCAACACCATCCACTCATGGACCCGAATCTAGAACCACAATACGAATACCAGGAGGTCCACGTTCAGCCTCTGCAGAAGAAGAAAGTCGGCTTCTGGGCCAAGATCGGAGGCGGTTCGCTCACCATTGCGATCCTCGTCCACGTGATCCTCCTGATTGCCGGTGCCTTCATCATCTTCCAATACATCCATCCGGGTGAGAAGACCGTCGATTTCATGCCCCCAGGCGGTGGCGGCGGCGGCGGCGGCGAGCGCGGCATGGAGTACGACGTCAAGAAGAAGAAGGCCGCCCAGGTCACTCCCAGCAGCAACGTGAAGCGCGTCTTCGCGGAAGGCGCGACCTCGAACTTCGCCATTCCTGATCCCGGCGACAGCTTCGGGGAAATGTCCACCCTCAGCTCCGTCACCGGCGGCGGTATGTCCGGCGGTCTCGGTGGTGCCGGCAACGGCAGCGGCTTCGGCAACGGCAGCGGTGGCGGCAAGGGTGACGGCAAGGGCTTCGGCTTCGGTGGCGGCGGTTCGGGCAAAATGTTCGGCCTCATTCCGGAAGGGATGCGGAAGCGCTGTTCCAAGGAAGACCGCCTCCAGCGGCTCAAGGACAACGGCGGCACCCCCGAGTGTGAGGAGGCTGTTGCCAAAGGCCTCCGCTGGCTGAAGGCGAACCAGAACTCCGACGGCTCCTGGGGCAGCAACAAGAAGGTCGCCATGACCGGCCTCGCCCTGTTGGCCTACTTCGGCCACTGCGAAACTCCCGTCTCCGAGGAATTCGGCGATTCCTGCACCAAGGGAATCGTTTATCTGGTCAATGTGGCCCTCCAGAACGATGGACGTCTGGCCAACAACTACACGGAGAAATCCTGGTGCTACGAGCACGCCATCGCCACCTATGCCCTTGGTGAGGCCGCCACCTTCTGCAAGGACCTCAAGGTTGACATTCCGTCGCTGATGGACATGACCCAGAGGGCTGGTCAGTACATCATCGACAACCAGAATTCCAACGGCGGCTGGGCCTACTCCTACGACCGCTCCGATGGTCACGTCGATGTCTCGGTCACCGGTTGGCAGGTGCAGGCTTTGAAGGCCTGCGAGCATTCTGGCCTGAAATTCAATGGCATGAGAGGCACGATCGACCAGGCGCTGAGCTACATCAACAAGTGCCAGAATGACAATGGCGGTTACGGCTACACCGGCACGAATCCGGCTGGCGAGGTTGAGTATTTCACGCTCACCGGCGTTGGCATGCTCTGCAACCAGATGTGGGGCAAGGGAGCCCGGTCCGAGGTTCGCAAGGCCGCGAAGTACATCGTGGGCAACAGCAAGTTCGAATACAACGGCGAGCACGCCGATCTCTACGGGCACTACTACGAATCCCAGGCGATGATGCAGAGCGGTGGCGGCGACTGGAGCTTCTACAATGCCATGTATCGCGATCAACTCCTCAAGAATCAGAATGGAGATGGCTCCTGGAAGAGCCCGGGTGGTGGCAAGAAGATCGTGGCCGTCGGTGCCTCCTACGCGGGTGAAAGCGGGGACGCCAAGGTTTACCGCACCTCCCTCTGCACGCTGATGCTTGAGGTCTATTATCGCTTCCTCAGCACCGGTGGTGGCGGTGGCATCCGCAACCGTCCGGGTATCTGAGACTGAGTTGTTTTCGAGATGGCCCGGAGGTGTGCGCGAAGCCCCTCCGGGCCATTTTTGTATCACCTCATCGGGTTGGCTGGAGATCCAGGCGGACAGGCCGCCCGTCCATCCGCGGTTCTGCTCTCCTTATCAGGCTTTTTCTACGAGCCTCAGTTCCTTGTCCTTGGTGGCTTGATCTCCTCGCGAAGGAACTCGAACTTCCGGGAATAGATTCTGCTCACCCTCGCCCGGTTCTCCCGTATGAACTGCATTTCGATCTCCTGCTCTTCCATCACCTTCAGGTTCCCGAGCTGTGGCCACTTGAAGTCCCAGCCTTCGGTTTTTCCTTGGGGATTGATGGAGCGCATGAAGAAGAGATGCCCCACCAGACGGCCAGGCTCCTTCTTCTCAATTTCTCCCTCTTTCGCGGGAAACATGAACGTTGAAACACTTCCGTCGGGAGCAATCTCATAGCGGCCCACCCACTGACCTGGCGGATGATCTTCGTAATACATCACCATGTTTCCCTCCTCCATCCGCAGATGGATCCGCCCACCGCACATGCAGCGGTGACCACGATAGATCCCTTCCACCTTTCCGGGAAGACAGGCCACGCCCCCCAAAAGCAGAGCCGTCACCAACATGATCCAGAAAGGGCGTAAAAGCCATTTCCGGAAGAATGCCTTTCGTCCTGATCGCAAGTGAATCCCATCCGCGCCGGCATCCGGCTGGGGCTCGGCAAGGTCCATGGTTTTGCCCGGAATCTCCATTTCATTCCCGCCGTCTCATTCCGGGATTTTTCTCGCGAAGCCTCAACCGGAATGGCATCCGACAGCCATGCAAGTGATCGAAGACCCCACCGCATTCCAACAGACCTGCCGCTCGGCCGGACGGGTGGTGCTGGTGCCGACAATGGGAGCGCTCCATGAGGGCCACCTCGCGCTGATCCGCCGCGCTCGGGAGGTCGCCGCAGGGGAGGGCACGGTGGCGGTGTCGATCTTCGTGAACCCGATCCAGTTTGACCGACCGGGCGACCTCGCCGCCTATCCAAAGCCTCTGGAGGCCGACCTCGCGGCTTGTGAAAAGGAAGGCGCGGATCTGGTCCTGGTCCCGAAGGACGGCGCGATGTATGCCGCCGATCGATCAATCTCGATCACCGAGTCGCTGCTTTCCAAGCATCTCTGCG
This sequence comes from Verrucomicrobiaceae bacterium, assembly GCA_027483005.1. Lineage (GTDB taxonomy): Bacteria > Verrucomicrobiota > Verrucomicrobiia > Verrucomicrobiales > Akkermansiaceae > Luteolibacter. Next base: position 2,796 of record JAIXVN010000036.1, on the reverse strand, counting down.
GAGCCACGCGGCCCGGACATTTTGACGGGGTCTGCACGGTGGTGCTGAAACTTTTCCTGCTTTCCCATGCGACGGCGGCGGTGTTCGGGGAAAAGGACTTCCAGCAACTCGCGGTCATCCGTCGGATGGTGCGCGACCTCAACGTGCCGATCGACATCATCGGTCACCCGACGATCCGCGAATCCGATGGCCTGGCGATGTCCTCGCGCAATGTCCGGCTGCTTCCTGAGCACCGCAGGGATGCCCCGCGGCTGCGCCAGGCGCTGATCGCCGCGCGTGACCTGCTGCCTTATGGCGAGCGCTCGGCGGCGACCTTCGTTGAAACCGCACGACGCCATCTGACAGCCTCCCCGTTTTTCAGGGTCGATTACCTCGAAGTGGTCGATGCCGAAACGCTGCAGCCGGTTGCCGCGATCCAGCGTCCCGCTGTGCTGGCGCTGGCCGGCTTCTATGGCGAGGTGCGCCTCATCGACCACATCGGCCTGCATCCCTGATCACCTGTCCTCCTTCACCGGAACCGCCTTCGGGATGTAGTCGGGATCGTTCGGATCCATCGGGTCCTTGAGGTAGCCCTTAATCAGAAACCAGATCGCGGTCGCGAGCAGGAGCGACAGGATCTTCGCGACCCAGTTTTTCGTCAGTTTCAGTCTCATCGGAAGGCGCGGTGGTGGGGATGAAGATCTTGGCAAGGGTTTCGCGGAACTGCTTTTCGCTGAGGTTCCGCTGGAGGGCACCGTCGATGCAGATCGAGATGCTGCCGGTCTCCTCGCTGACCACGACGACGACGGCATCGGACTCCTCGGTCAGGCCGATGGCGGCGCGATGGCGAAGACCCAGCGAGCGGTCGCGGAGCTCGCGCTGGCTGACCGGGAAGACACATCCAGCCCCGGCCACCCGGTCATCGGCGATGATCATGCCGCCGTCATGCAGTGGGCTTTTCGGCCAGAACACGCTCATGGAAAGTTCGGGCGTGAACTGGGCATCGAGAACGACGCCGGTTTCGAGATGGGGCTTGAGGCTGATTCCCCTCTGGATGGCGAAAAGCGCACCGATGCGTTTCTTGGAAAGCACGATCACGGTATCCGCGAAGCGCTCAAGAAAGGCGAGCTTGCGGGTGCTCGAAAAGGAGAACAGCCGGCTGCCACCGAGGCGCGCGAGGGCGTTTCTCAACTCGGGCTGGAAAATCACCACCAATGCGAAGGCCAGCAGGGCGGCGGCGCGGGTGATGATCCATCCGATGACCTCGAACTTGAAGAGCTGGGAGAGCAGGGTGAATGCGACCAGAATCACACCGAGTCCGACGAGGATCTGCGCCCCACGGGTGGCGCGAAAGGCCCGGTAGATCTGATACACACCGATTGCCAGGATCAGGATTTCGATCCCATCAGGCCAGTGTTCTCGGACGAAAGTCAGCATTGATTCGGCACCAAACGTAGCCCGCGGGCCAAGGTCTGTCACCCGCAATCCCGGTGGCGGTGGGATTTCGAGGATTTCATGATTTTATTTTCCGAAAAGGTGATCCAACCTCGACCCGCCCGACGGATTACTCAGGAAGATTCAATCAAAGCACCCATGAAACTCTCATCCAAACTTGCCATTTCCGGTGTCGTCGTCGGCTTGAGCGCGGCTCAGGTCTCGATCGCTTGCTCCCCCCCTCAGGTCGAGATCGCCGAAGTGCCTTCTCCTGATATCTTCATTTTCCTGGGCCCGCCCGCGATCGAGGGTAACTCCGAGGAAGTCATCGTCGACCCAGCAGTCGAGGATGAAGTGGAAGTCATCGACGAAACAGTGGTCGATGAAAACGGCACCGGGGAGAACGTCACCGAAGACGAAGTCTTGGTGGAAGACGGTGGCGAAGTGCCGATCGATTGGGTGAAGCGCGATCTTGAGGATGGCGACGGTGGTGACCCGAATGTCATTTTCTACAACATGTCCAGTGGTGGTCCGCAGCCAACAGGCCCTGCCGAGAGCCCTGTCGCCAAGGGTGACGCAGGCAAGGATGACACCGCCACGGCGGCCGAAGCCAAGACAGTTGCCCCAGTGGCTCCGGTCGTGAGTGAAAAAAAGGGTCCGGTCGCTCTGGTGAAGGGTGCTCGCGTTTTCCTTCGCCACTGATTCCAGCAACAAGTTCAGCCAACAAAGGCCGCCGGATGGATCCCGGCGGCTTTTTTGCATTCCCAACGCCATCATGAAACCCCTGCCAGTCTTTGGGACATTGGCCCTGCTTTCCTCCCTCACCGCGTCGGGGACCGGAGCCGATGAAGCGAATCAGGCAGCTCCGCCTGAAGCTCGACCGAGCGAGAGGTCGATGCCAGGCGATCGATCCGCCGATGGGGCCGTGAAGGCCACGGAGGACCAGGTTCTGCTCGCCAAACTGAGTGGACTCGTGATCGCCGCAGAGGGAAATGCGGCCCTCAAGCTCCAGAGTCAGGGACAACTCGGCATCAAGATCGACGGCTTTTCAGACGATGAGTCGAAGGCCCTGCGTGAGGCGGTGGGTGACTCCATCGGACAGGCGGTTTCCCTCCGCTCGCTGGAGGCCTTGGGCACCAGGCTCGAAGCCGCCATGAAGTCATGCGGCCGACCGTTCATGCACGCCACGTTTCCCGATCAGGAAATCACCTCTGGCATCGTGGCGGTGCGGCTTTGCGAGGCGCATGCGGGACAGATCCTGCTTTCCGGCCGACCCGCCTTCGGTCTCAAGTTTGCGGTGAACGCCTTCAGGACCCAACCCGGCCAGGCCCTCAACGAAGGAACCATCCTCGACGACCTGGAATGGCTGAATGAGAACCCGCT
>JAIXVN010000521.1 GCA_027483005.1 Verrucomicrobiaceae bacterium | reverse complement strand
TCCATCGATCCGGGCGACATCGGTGCTGGTGCCGCCCATGTCGAAGGCGATCACTTTGGAAAATCCAGCCGCGCGGGCCACCGAGGCCGCGCCGACGAGGCCACCCGCTGGACCGGAGAGAAGGGAATCCTTCGCCCGATACGAAGAGGCCGGCACCAGGCCACCGGCACTGGTCATCAGCGTGGGTTCACCGGATGCCATCGCCGAGCGGATGCCATCGATGAACGACTGCATCACCGGCGAGAGCCAGGCATCGGCGACGGCGGTTTCCATGCGGCCGAGGAAGCCGATCAACGGGGCGACGGACGACGAGGTCGAAACGCTTTCAAAGCCTTCGTCCAACAACCAGCCCGCCACGCGCTCCTCAATCTGCGGACATCGCCAGGCATGCAGCAAGGCCACCGCCGCGACGCGGATGCCATCTGTTAGACACTCGCGGGCCAGGGCCCGGACCTCGGTTTCATCGGGCCCTTCGAGGGTGTTGCCCAGCGCATCGAGCCGTCCGCAGATGCCGACGATTTTCTTTGGAAGCACCTCGGGCTCGGGTTGGGAAAGCGAGAACAAGCGCTGCCGTCTTTGGTCGCGCAGGATCGGCAGGTCGGTGAAACCCCGGGTGATGAAAAGCGCGGTCGGTGCGCCTTTCCGTTCGAGCAGGGCATTGGTGCCGCGGGTGGTGGCGACTCGGAAATCCAGGGGTGGAAGCTTTCTGGAAACCGGCACTCCCATCAACAACCGGGCCGCGACCACGGGAGGTTCCTCACCGCTGCGCAGGGTGATCCGCTCTCCTTTCACCGACCCATCCAGCTGAATCCGCCGACCCTGATCGCGATTCGAAACCACGCGATGGCCCTCATCGCTGCGGAAGCCGACGAGCACGTCATCGGCAAGTTCGAAGGGAGAGACGACCGTCAACCAGCCGTCGATCCCGCGTTCGAGAACCGAAAGCACCAGACTGCCATCGGACAGCACCTTGATGCGGCGCTCGTTGCCGTGGAGATCCCGCGCCCAGGCATCGGTGAAGGTGCCTCCGGTATCGACGCGGATGCTCCAGGTCGTTTCCACGGAGGAAACTGGCAGGGATGGATCAGTGGAAGGTCGAGCTTCCATCTGTCAAATCAGTTGCCGGAGCCCTGAGAGGCAATCTTCCGCAGCCGGTTGCGAAGCGCTACCTGGCTGGCGGCCGGGAGGCGATCGATGAACAACACGCCGTTGAGATGATCGATCTCATGCTGCAAGGCGCGGGACAGGAGCCCATCGGTTTCCACCACGAGGGTGCGGCCATCGAGGGTGCGGAGGGTGGCCTTCACATCGAGGGGCCGACGCACTTCCGAACGAATCCCACGGATGCTGAGGCAGCCTTCCATGCCGGACTCCTTCTCATCCCCGAACTCGAGCTCCGGATTGATGAAGACCAGCGGCATGATCGAGAGCAGGTCGGTGTCCTCACCATCGACGCGCAGATAGGACACGCATTCGGGATCATGGGAAACATCGATCACGGCGAGGCGGAGATCCACGCCCACCTGGGGAGCGGCGAGACCGACGCCATTGGCATCGACCATCGTTTCCAGCATGTCATCGACGAGTTTGAGGAGGCTTTCATCGACGGTTTCGACAGGCCTGCAACGCTGGCGGAGGACGGGGTGGCCGTATTGGACGATATCAAGGATCATGGACCTGGCGGGGCTGGGCTCTGATCCGGCAGTCGGATGCGGGCCGGGACGTCTTTAATGGCAATCCCGGCCTTGGTCAACGAATCCCAGATGCCGAGGAGCTTCTCAAGGGGCAGCATCTTGTCGGCCTCGAGCTCAAGTTTGCGACCCGGATTCTGTTTCTGATAGGCGGCAAGATAGGACTCGAACAGCCCATCCGGCACCGCCAGCGAATCGATCGTGATCTTTCCGTCCACATTCACCGCGATGACGGAGCGCTCTTCGGAGACCTGGTCGGACTTCACCTCACGGACGGTCGGCAGCTCGATCCGCAGGACATTCCGAGGCTTCTTGAAATGGGTGGAGACGATGAAGAAGATCAGCAGCACCAGCAGGATGTCGATCAGCGGCACGATCTGCACCGTGTTGCGACTCTTCGGAGGGCGATGAAATTTCATGGCAGTCAGGCGTTGGATCCTGGCTTGGCACAGAGACGGGAAAGGTCGGCCAGCAACGATTCCAGGCGGGCGGTCATCAGTTCGATGCGGCGCATGAACCAACCGTGGGCGACGACGGCGACGACGGCGATCGAGATGCCGAAGATGGTGGTGTGCAGGGCCTCGGCGATGCCACGGGCGATGGCGAGGTGGTCGGAAGCGTCGCTGAGGCCACGGAAGACATTGACCAGGCCACTGACCGTGCCGAGCAGTCCGAGCAGCGGGGCGACGGTGATCAGCACATCGAGGCTCTGGATGCCGGAGTGGATGCGGACCATTTCGCCACGGGCGGCGGACTCGACGGCGCTGGTGATCTCGACCTGGGGTTTGCCTGAATGGCGCAGTGTCACGGCACCGAGTCGAGCCAGGGCACTGTCACCCCGGCGGAAACGGTTTTGCAGCGCCTCCCATTTTCCGGCCGCGCTGTTCTCGTCGAGCGACTCGATTTCCAGGGCAAGTCCTTCGGGGACGATGGTCGATCGCCGCAAGGAGACGAACTTGAACACAATGACCGTGATGCCGATCACCGAGGACAAAACCAGCGGGTAAATGAAAAGCCCGCCATCGCGGAAAAAGCTGACCAGGGTATCAAGGCTGCTGGCATTCGAGATGGCGGCAGCAGGAAACTGCATGGGGTGAGCGGACATGGGAAGCGAGGCACTTGCGCGTGCGGGAAATGAATAGCGGAGCCATCCCGGTGGCAACAAGGCTAGAAGTGGGGTGACTGCTGGCGAACCTTCCGCCGCATCGAAAACGGCGAGCTCTTCTTCACCCTCGAGTCCGGAAGCTACGAATTCACGTCGCTGACGGTGCAGTGACAGGATTCACCTCATGTTCGATAGCCTTTACTCCGAATGATATCTCAGTGGGCGGCCTCCTGCTTCGGAAGGAGATTCTCCGGCATTCCTGGAAGCTCACCCAGGGATTCCAGATCCCTCAGGAACCAGCGCTTGGCATCTGCGGCCTTCCCGGGGGCGGTCTCCTTGCCGCGTTTGACCATGGCCTGATAAAAGCGATCCGCCGCCTGTGGGTCCCGCGCGGCCAGCCACTGCCCGGCCGTGTTGCAGAGGAAAGGCAGATTGGGATCGTTGTCCGGCAGCAGGGCCGCCGCCTCCCAGGCGATCTCAGCGGCCACATGACGGTAGTGAAAGCGGTTGTGGTTCGGCAGCGGATGACGTTCGACCCGGCTGAGCTCGTCGGGTGAAATGGATGGGAATGCTCGTTCGTTCGGAAACTCGGAAAGCGAATAGGGTGACTCGGATTCCGACTCCCAATGCACTGCCCAGCCTTCCCTGAAGGCTCGGATTTCGGCCAAATCGGTCCGATCGAACTGCCAGTCGAGGATTCCCCAATCCGGAGCGGCATCGGTGGAGAACAGCTTGTCACCCCAGTGGCGATGGATCCTTGCCCGACGCCAGAGGATCGCAGCGCGGGCAGCTGGCTCCAGTTTGGGATCACGGCCAGCGGCTTCAAGCTTGAGATAGTGCCCCCACAGCTCCTTAAGGCCAGGCGGCATGAATTCTCCCACCTCGGCGAATCGGCCCTCACGCGCCAGGCGACGTGCCAACTGCCAGCGAAGCCGGTTGTTGGGAGACAGTGACTCGTCCCACAGGCCCCGGATTTCCGGCTCCAGGCAGTTGGCCGGGGTGATGGAACGGGGCTCGTCCACCGCTTCGTTCCCTGCGTCCTCCGTTT
>JAIXVN010000578.1 GCA_027483005.1 Verrucomicrobiaceae bacterium | reverse complement strand
TTCGGGTGATGCAGCAGCGGATGGTCGGCTGGCGGCGGTTCCTGATCGAGGACGTCGGTGGCGTATCCGGCGAGGTGGCCGGCATCGAGCGACTCGATAATCGCGGCGTTGTCGACGAGTTCACCGCGACCGGTGTTGATCACCCAGCCGCCCTTCGGCATCAGCGCGAGGCGGGCGGCGTTGACGCAGTGGTGGGTGTCGGCCGTGAGCTTGGTGTGCGGGCTGATGATATCCACGCTGGCGAAAAGCGAGTCGAGCGAGTCATGGCGGACGATGCCGAGCTGCTCGGCGAGTTCGTCCGGCCAGTAGTTGCCGAAGCCGTGAACCTTCATGCCGAAGGCGACGGCGCGCTTGGCGACCTCCTGGCCGATGCGGCCGAAGCCGATCAGGCCGATGCGCTTTTCGAGCAGCTCGTTACCGGTCTTGCGGTCCCAGCGACCGGCGCGGGTGGCATCGACGGCGAAGATCAGGTTTTTCGTGATCGCCAGCAGCAGCGCGAAGGTGTGCTCCGCGACGGTGTCGTGGTTCACGCCGGGAGTGAAGAGCACCGGGATGCCGAGTTCCTTGGTGGACGGGATGTCGATCTTGTCGAGGCCGATGCCATACTTGGAAATGATCTTCAGGCGCGGCAGGGACTTGTCGAGCACGGCGCGGGTGATCCCGTCATCGCCGCAAAGGAAGGCATCGAACTCCCCGGCGATCTCCAGCATGCGGGCCTCGGAAAGCGGGCCGCGCTCGCGAACGACGTCCCAGCCCTGGGCTTCGAGAAGGGCGTGATGGGGACCGGGTGTATCCTGGAAACTGCAGGTGGAAAGGAGAACGCGCATGGTGGAAAAAGCAAAGAACGTCCCGCCCGTCTGGCCAAGTGAAAAGGTGAAAGCTGTCAGACAGATTTCCTGGAGATGCCTCACGCGGAGGCGCAGAGAACGCAGAGGATCGGTCTGAAATTTGAAATTAGGGTTTAGTCATTAGTCATTTTCTTCTACTTCCCCCCCGTGCTCCCGTGGTTCTCCGATGGCAAGTTTCCGCTCTACCTCGCGCCGATGGCGGGAGTGACCGACGTCGTGTTCCGGCAGATCTGCAAGGAACTCGGCGCGGACGTGATGGTCACCGAGTTCGTCTCGGCGGAAGGCATCCTTCAGCGCGATGACCGGACGCGGAAATACACCGAGTTCCACGACAGCCAGCGGCCGGTGGGCGTTCAGCTGTTCGGGTCCGATGGCGAACGGATGGGCGAGGCGGCCAAGAAGATCATCGACTGGAAACGCCCCGACTTCATCGACATCAATTTCGGCTGCCCGGTGAACAAGGTGGTGGCGAACAACGGCGGTTCGTCGTTGCTCAAGGACTGCCCGCTGCTGGCCTCGGTTGCCTCCGGAGTCGCCAAGGCCGTGGGCGACCAGGTGCCGGTGACCGCGAAGATCCGGATCGGCTGGGATGACAAGACGGTCAACGCCGTGGAGGTCGCGAAGATCCTCGTCGACTGCGGCATGCAGGCGATCGCCGTGCACGGTCGCACCCGCGCCCAAGGCTATACCGGCGAGGCGAACTGGGAGGTCATCGACGCCGTGGCCCGTGCGGTGAGCGTGCCGGTGATCGGCAATGGCGACATCTCCAACGGCGCGGATCTCCAGAAACGGAAGCGCGAGACGGCGGTGTCCGGCGTGATGATCGGTCGCGCCGCGATGCAGAATCCGTGGGTCTTTCGTGAGGCGAAGCATTTCCTCTCGACCGGGGAAACCCTGACGCCGGTCCCGGTGGAGGAGCGCTGGGAGTTGGTGCTGCGGCATTGCCGGCTGGTCGTCGAAGGCGGCAAGAACGGCGACGAGCGGCAGACGCTGATCGGCATGCGTTCGCGGCTGATGGCCTACTGCAAGGGATTTCCCGGAGCCAAGGAGCTGCGGCAGCGGCTTTGCCAGGTCACCAGTGTCACGGAGGTCGAGGAGCTGGCGGAGTTCTCCATTTCCCGCGCGCACGCCGGAGTTGCGGACTGAACTCGGATGCAATCTCCCGCTTTCCATCCGCAGCGGACCTGTTAGCATCGGCGCCATGGAAAGCCATGAGGTCCTGCGTCGAGCGTTTCAGAAAACCAGTCCGAAGGCCGTGGCCTCGGAGCTCGGAATCTCGCTTTCGTTGGTTTACAAGTGGGCGGAAAAGCAGTCCGACGATGGCTCCGGCAGCCGCAATCCGCTGGACCGGCTGATGAAGGTGATCGAGCTGAGCGGTGATCCCGGCATCATCGAGTGGCTGTGCCAGCAGAATGGAGGTTACTTCGTCCCCAACCCCAACCGGCGGCACTCGACCAAGGGCATCCTGCCCGCCACCCACGAAATCATCGGCCAGTTTTCCGACCTGCTCAGCCGGATCTCCGACGCGGCGGCGGACCATTCCATCAGCCAGACGGAGGCCAAGGAGATCCGCGAGGTCTGGGACCGCTTGAAAAGCTACACCGAGAGCTTCGTGCGCTGCTGCGAGCAGGGTGACTTCGACCAGATGCAGAAGATCCCGGTCCCCACGCAAGGGACGGCGCGTCTGAAGTGAACCTTCAGCGGGTCCGACGGTGCTGGGCGGCGAGGATCAAGGAAGCCGCGATCCCGCAGCCGATGACGATCAGCAACTGGGTCACGATGGCGGTGTCCAGCGTGTCGAACTCGACCTTCAGACCGGGAGACTCCGGGTCAGGGGAGCCATCGGGCCTGACTCCCGGTTGGATCAGGACGTAGGTTTTCTCCAGACCGAGGAACACATTGCGCGGCTTCTCGTTGCGGTAGTCGTTGCGGAAGGTCTCCGCCTCGCGAACGAGAAGGTCGATGCGCTCGTTGACGAAAAACTCCGACGCCGGACGCACGTTCTTTTCATCTTCGGGCCAGACCTTGACGGTCTCGACCTCCATGCGGGTGCCGCTTCTTGCAAGCCGGGTGATGCGCTCGAGCAGGACGGTGGCCTCCTCGGGCGTGGAGGCTCCGGCGGCGAGCAGACGGCGCAGCCCTTCTTTCATGAGATCGAAACGTTCCGCTACGGCACCCTGCAGGGTCGTATCATAGTCCTTCATCTTCTCGATGCGCCTCTGCAGCCGGTATCGCTCGTCCTCGAAGGGATTGCGCGTGGCCTGGGCGACCACCATCGCCTCATAGGAATGCCGCAGGGGCATGAACTCGGCAGGGACCGGCGTACCTCCGCGTTCGCGGCTGAAGCCATCATGGGTGAATAGGCCGCGGTTCATTTCCCGATAGGGGACGAGGGCTCCGGCCAAAAGCATCTGCGGCACGAGAAGCAATGGCACGGCCGTGAGGGCGGCGCGCTCGGTCTTCACGGACGAGGATACCACGAGAGCCAATCCGGTGCCGGTCCAGGCGGTGAGGGTCATCCAGAACCAGTGGTCGAAAAGCATGCCGCGGATCTCGAGGATCCAGTTCCCAATCATCAGGTAAACGAGGCACTGCGCGGCGGCGACCAGGCCCAGGGCGCAGAGTTTCGCCGTGATGTAGAGGCCCGCTCCCGGCTGGCAGTTGCGCTCGCGTCGCAGCAGCGGACGATCCCGCAGGATCTCGGTGGCGGAATTCGTGAGGCCGAGGAACATCGCCACCGTCGCGCTGAGGAAAAGATAGGCCGGAATGTGAAGGGCGGTGGAGAAATCGTAGGCCCCCTTCGGCGAGGACCGCAGGGTGATGCCGATCAGCGCGGCCAGCAGGGGGGCTTCCAGGCAGGTGCTGTAGAAGGTGCCGCGATTCCGGAGCTTCGAGAGGAGTGAGCGCTGGAAATGGGTCGCGAACAAGGCCAGCAGCGCATGGAAGCGACGGGTGGGCTTGGGCGGGACGGGAAGCTGATCCGTCGGCACATCCTCGCCCGCTCTGGGTGCCGGGACATTTCCCGGTTCGAGTGAGCGGACCAGCGCCACACTCTCGAAGCGCTCCTGCCAGAAGGACGGAGGAAAACGCCGGAAAGCCGTGGGATTCAGTCCGCCGCCGATCGCGCTGAGCGGAGTTTCCAACACATCAAAGACGAAGTCCGCCCCGAGCGGGGTCCCGGCCGTGACCGATGGATGGGAGATCGCCAGCTCGTCGCAAGCCTCGCGGAAATAGGCCACCATGGCCGTCGGAGTCCCGAAGAAGGCGATCCGCCCGCCGTTGTCGAGCAGCAGCACTTTGTCGAACAGCCGCAGGACCGGCGCACCGGGTCGATGCAGGGAGGCGATGACAATCTTCTCGCGGGCCAGCGAGCGGAGGGTTTCCGCGACGTGCTCGGAGTCCTTCGAGGAAAGCCCGGAAATCGGTTCGTCGAACAGGAACACCTCGGCGCGGCTGCCGAGATCGAGCCCGAGATTCAGACGACTGCGCTCGCCTCCGGAGAGGGTCTTTTCGCCAGGCGATCCCACGCGGCGGCGCGCGATCGGTTGCAATCCCAGTTCGGCCAGAACGCTGTCCACCCGACGCTCATGCTCGGCGAGGGAAAGCGCCGGTCGCCGCACCGTGATGGCATGCCGCAGGTGCTCGCGGACGGTGAGCTGGGGATTCAGCGCCTCTTCCTGCGGCATGTGGGCGATGAATGGCACCAGCCGCTCGCGATGCTCGTAGAGATCGATGCCGTTCATTCGCAGCTTGCCACGGGTCGGCGCGAGCTGTCCGGAAAGCACCGAAAGCAGCGTGCTCTTGCCGCTGCCGCTCGGTCCGATGATGCAGAGCATCTCGCCACGGCGGACCTCGAAGGTGATGTTGTCCAGCGCCCGCGAATCCGAGCCGAAATCGTGGATCACATCCTCGACCACCATCGACTCGATCTGCTTCCGCTCCTCATCCAGAAAGCCCTCGCTGAAGCGGCATCGCACCGCCTGGCTGTCGGAAAGCCGGATCAGCGAACCGTCGTTCAGAGGCGCGTTGCCCTTCACCGGCAGGCCATCGACCGTCACCTGCCCTTCCGCCTCCCGCAGTTCCAGGATGCCCTCCGCCTTTTCCTCATCGAAGCGGATGAAAAGCACCACACGTGGGGCCAAGCGCGGCCCGAGCAGAAGGTCGCCGCTGGAGAGGGCCTCGGGATCGTTGGACACCAGATACTCCTGGCGGTCGCTGGCGAGCCGGAAACGCCGCCCGGCCTGGATCGCCTGCCGCCGCAGATCGTCGAGCGAAACGCTGAACCCCTCGCCGTCCCCGAGACGTTCGTGGAAATCACAAAGCACGACCTCGCCCTTGGCCAGGGGTTTGTTGGACGAACCAGCCCGGATCGCAGAATTGCGCAGGGCCTCGACCTCCGCCTTGAGCCCGAAGCGGACCCGCACCAAACTCTGGCGGCTGCGGGTTCGCTCTGCCGTGAAATCCTCGCCGCTGGCCTCAATGAAAATCGAGGGCGGATTCTCCGTCCGCCGCACCGCCAGGAAAAACTGCAAGTCCTCCTGGGTCAGCGCCCACCCCGGCACCACCAGCGGTTGCCGCTCCCTCATCCGCAAAAAGGCCCCGGGCTCCAGCGACCTGCCCCGGATCCACAGCGGTGCCGGCCCCATGTTTCTCACCAGGATCAGGTCGCCCGCTCGATACAGCCGGAACGTATGGTCACGGGCCGAAGGCGGCAGCACCACATCGGCCTCCTTGCCCCCGAAGATCAACCGGTCAAAGGGCGGCTGATCCTCGCTTTCGCCACCCATTTCCCGGACGATCGCCTGCCCGTAATCCGGACGCCCGAGTCTCCGCATGAAACGCTCGAAACTCGCCCGACTGCGCTCGGAACGCCCCGCCGCATCAACCAAGGTGAACAACTGAAGGCCGATCGCCAGCTTTCCGGTGTCGTCGAGGCTGTCCTTCAGCTCGCCCGCGATCGTGTGCAGAGGCGTCGGACTCTTCACCGCCCGGCCGAGTCGCTTGGCCAGCCAGCTGTGGTCCACGTCCGGAAAAGCGCTGCGCAAAAGATCCAGAACCAGATCCGCCTCGAGCGTGCTGAGATCGTCGTCCAGGGTCGCAAAAGCCGCGAAGGCGTCCACCAGCTCGCCGACATGCGCGCCCGTGCCGGGTCGCAGACGGCGCAGACGCCCGATCCCCGGAATCAACCGCAGCAAGCGCCGCCACCGCATCCAGCCGGACGCGGTGCTGCGGGGGTCCCTTCCGGGCGGTTGATTCGGCTCCACAACGGAATCGTTGGCATTCGCGGGGCGCAGGGCAAGCCCAGGCCGGGCAGGCACCCCGCTTTTGACCCATTCCCAACCGGAAAATAGGGATTCCCTTTTCGCCTCGACGATTTATCCTTTCATGCCTTTTGCACCCGGGAAAGCACGTGCTACCATTGTGACGTGCCCGCCACAAAAGGCGTGCTCTACGCTCATCATGTCCGATCCCACGAATTCCAAACCGCCGCAGGGTTCCAACCGCCCCGGCGAACCGGCCGGTTTCAACTGGAAGCTTTTCGCGCTCATGAGCGTGGCGCTCCTGATCCTCGGCCTCGCGTTCTTCAGCAACGGCCTGACCAGTCAGGCCCGAGCCATCAGCTATCCTGAACTCAAGAAAGCCCGGGACCAGGGGCTGATCATGAACGACCTCAAGCACCCCTTCAAGGTCGTCACCCGGGACGGCACCTACATCTCGCAGGTGACCGGATTCCTCCGCCCCGATCAGGTCAAGGGCCCGGAATCGACCGAGGAAATCTACCCTTTCAAGATCCCCGTCAACGTCGTGACCCAGAAGGAAGAACTCAATGAGATCCTTCCCTCCAACTACCGGTCACAAAATGTGGCCCAGCTGGCCGAGCCGGACGGCGTTCGCGAACTCGTGCTCTCCGACCTTCGCCGCGCCCTGGCCTTCGGCGAGGTCGAGATCAATGACAAGACCAGCCCGCTGACCCTGACCACGCTCCAAAACGGCGGCACCTACATCACCGGCATCCGCAAGGAAATCACCAAGCGCGTCGATGCCTCCACGCCGGAAGGCAAGCCGATCGCGCCACGACCGTTCTCGGTCGAAACCAACGTGCCGCTCCAGGGAGATGAGCTCAACAAGCTGATCAACGACTTCGGCGCAGACCCCGTCATCGAGAACGATTTCCTCAGCCGCGCGATCTTCACTTTCCTGCCCGTGCTGCTGGTCGTGTTCCTCCTCATCTTCCTCTTCCGCCAGCAGATGAAGGCCGCCGGCCGTGGCGCGATGTCCTTCGGCAAGAGCAAGGCCCGCCTCCTCACCATGGACCGCGGCAAGGTGACCTTCAAGGACGTCGCCGGCATTCAGGAAGCCAAGGAGGAGCTCTGGGAAATCGTCGATTTCCTGCGTGACCCCCGCAAGTTCCAGAAACTCGGCGGCTCGATTCCCAAGGGCGTGCTCATGGTCGGCCCTCCCGGCACCGGCAAGACCCTCCTCGCCCGCGCCATCGCCGGTGAGGCCGATGTTCCCTTCTTCTCGATCTCCGGCTCCGACTTCGTCGAAATGTTCGTCGGCGTTGGTGCTTCCCGCGTGCGCGACATGTTCGAGCAAGGCAAGAAACACGCACCCTGCCTGATCTTCATCGACGAAATCGACGCCGTCGGCCGCCATCGCGGACACGGCATGGGCGGTGGCCATGACGAGCGCGAGCAGACGCTCAACCAGCTCCTCGTTGAAATGGACGGCTTCGACACCCAGGAGGGCGTCATCATCATCGCCGCCACCAACCGCCCCGACGTCCTCGCTCCCGCCCTGCTCCGTCCGGGCCGTTTCGACCGGCAGGTCACCGTTTCCCTTCCCGATGTGAACGGCCGCGAGGAAATCCTCCGCGTCCACGTCAAGAAGATCAAGATCGCCGCCAACACCGACCTCGGCGTCATCGCCCGCGGCACTCCCGGTTTCTCCGGAGCCGAGCTGGCGAACCTGATCAATGAAGCCGCCCTGCTGGCCGCACGAAAGAACATGACCGCCGTGACCATTGCCGAGCTTGAGGAAGCACGCGACAAGGTCCGCTGGGGTCGTGAGCGCCGCAGCCTCGCCATGAGCGAAAAGGAGCGCATCGGCACCGCCTGGCATGAAGCCGGCCACGCCCTGCTCAACATGCTCCTGCCGCACACCCATCCGCTCCACAAGGTCACCATCATCCCCCGTGGCCCGTATCTCGGCGCGACGATGTATCTTCCGGATGGAGACAAGTACTCCACCCAGCGCAAGGAAGCCCTCGCCAACCTCATCGTCACGATGGGCGGACGAATCGCCGAAGCCTTCCACAGTGACGACGTTTCCAACGGTGCCTCCGGCGACATCCGCCAGGCCACCTCGCTGGCCCGCGCCATGGTTTGCGAATGGGGCATGAGCGACAAGCTCGGCATGGTCGAGTATGGCGACGGCGACAGCCCGGTCTTCATCGGCCGCGGCGACATGGGTGGCCGCCGCGTCAACTACAGCGGCCACACCGCCCAGGTCATCGACGAGGAAATCAAGCGCTTCATCGACGAGGCTTATCAGCAGGCCACCGACATACTCACCGAGAACCGCCACACCGTCGAACTCATCGCCAAGGCCCTTCTCGAATACGAAACCCTGGATGCCACCCACCTCAAGGACATCATCGAGCACGGCGAAATGAGAAACCCTCCCTCTTCCCCAAAGCCACCCTCGATCCCAGACGAGTATCGGAAAAAGGAAGCTTCGAAAACCCGCGAAGAGGGTAGCACCGACGATGACGGACCGATCCCCGGCACCGTGATCAGCGCTCCGGCCTGAAGGTCGGAAATCACTTCCGAGCGGCATCTGCGGACTTTCCGCAGATGCCGTTTTTTTTGGGGGGTAACCTTATTCATCAGCAAGGCTGAAGGACTTCGCGGAAGAATTTTAGATTGGTCCTCCCTGCCGAATCGTTTATTGCACGATCATGCGTACGTTGAAATGGATCTGTTTGTTGGGACTTGGATTTTCCTTTCAGTCAATCGCCCTTGCTGGTGAACCCCGGATCTGGACTTCCCGGAAAGGCAGCACGCTCGAAGCGGAACTCCTGAGCGCCGATGCCACCAGCGCCACACTCGTCACCAAGGACACCAAGCAGATCGTCCTGAAAATCGAGGATCTCAGCCTCGCCGACCGCCAATTCCTTGTGGAATTCGGCAATGCGGATCCGAAAATCCTCGTCGCCGGAGAACTCGGCGAGCCCGAAAAGCAGGTCAAGATTGACTCCGCCACCATCAAGAAGCTCAAGGAGCGCACCCTCAAGCTCGGCGATGAAAGCGAATCCCTGTTCGATCTGACCGAGAGCGAGCATTTCCTGGTCGCCAGCGCCGGCAAGGTCAACGCCGAAGCCATCGCCGAAACCGCCGAGCGCCTCTGGCACGGCATGGCCTTCCAGCACATGAATTTCCGTCGCGACTGGGCGGACAAGCGCATGCTCATCATCCTCGCCGAAGATCGCCCGGCCTACGCCACCCTTGGAAAGTGGTACCAGCAAACCCTGCGTGAGGCAGGCCAGGAAGATGCCGCATCCCGCGCCAAGGTCACCTGGGACAAGCTCGGTTCCACCTCCATCGGCATCCCCGAGGAAATGACGAAGTCCCACAATCTTCACTCCCAGGCCATCCTTTTCAACGTCCTTGAGGCCAGCCGTTTCAAGAAGGCCATGGGACCCTTCCAGATCCACACCATCGCCGGTGCCCTTCTCACCAAGCAACTTGGCGGCGTCAGCTCCTTCGGCAGCGAAGGCTACTTCGCCGTGACCACCGGACACTCCTATTTCAAGGAAATCGCCCTCGGCGGAAAAAGCGAGACCCAGATCCTCAGCGTCGAGGGCAGCGGCAACGACGAGATCAACTCCAAGAAAGGTTTTGAGGACGGCTCCTCCTGGGTCCGTGGGCTCAAGACCGCCGTCCGCAAGGGCACCGTCAAGGTGGACCTCGAACCGATGCTCAAGTGGAAGCTCGATGGCCTGAAGCCCGAGCAGCTCGTGCTGATCTATTCCTTCGACTACTACATGCAGAGCAGCCCGCAGCGCCTCTGCGCCTTCGCCTCGATGGTCCGCCGCATCGAGTCCTCCAACCAGATCCCTCCTGCCGTCGAGATCGCCAAGATCTTCGGGTTCGACTCGGTCCAGGCCTTCAATGCCGACTGGGAACTCTTCATCAAGGAAGGCAATTTCAAGTAAACCATTCATGAAGCCACTCTTCGCCACTCTCGCCGCCGCCTTCCTCGGGCTTTCGGCCATCGCCTCCGCCCAGCAGCCATCCGACATCGACTATCGCGAGTTCAAGGGAGCCAACGGCAAGGTCATCCCCGCCGTCCTCATCGACAAGACCGCCGACAGCGCCACCCTTCTTCTCAAAACTGGCCAGAAGACCACCGTCACCTTCGACAAGCTGAGCCCCGAGGACCAGGCCTACATCGCCGCCTGGTCGAAGGAAAAGGCCGTCTTCCTCCAGAAGTGCCGCACCCTCACCACCCGCCAGCTCCTTGAGCTCCGCGGATACGAGTCCTTTCAGTTCCGCTTCGAGGGCAACTCGATCTTCATCGACGGCAAGCTCAACGGCAAGGCTGGCACCTTCCTTATCGACACCGGAGCCGGCACCAGCCTGCTCCACATCCCCTTCGCCAAGGACGCGGGCTGCCAGGTCGGCGAATTGACGGAAAAGATCTACGGCGTCGCCGGTGAAGCCCCTGCCGGCTGGACCGAGGTGCCAACCGTTTCGTTCGGCGAGTCGGTCTTCAAGGGAACCAAGATCCTCGCCACCGACCTCACCAACGGACTCCAGGAAGGCCAGAAGCTCAACAAGCAGGCCATCCTCGGAGCCGACATCATGAGCCAGCTCGACGCCGTGATCTCGTATCCCGAGCGCCGCATCTTCCTCCGTCCCGACAAGTCCGACGGCGCGGAAGTGACCGAAGGCAGCGAGGAGGCCCTCGCGTTCCGCCTCTTCAAGACCACCGAAAACCAGACTTATCGCGGCAAGATCGTCTCGAAGACCCCGACCGTCATCACCCTCGAACTCGTCGGCGGCAAGCAGATGCAGCTTCCGATTTCACGCCTCAAGCCAGAGGACGCGAAGTATGCCGGCGAATGGAGCGAGGCTTCCGCCTTCTTCCTCCAGCACTGCCAGGGACTCTCAGTCCAGGACCTCCTCGTCCTGCGGAAGTACCAGTCCTTCGAATATGAGCGCCGTGGCAACCACATCTACGTGGATGGCACCCTGAACGAGAACGATGTCACCTACCTCATCGACACCGGAGCCGACAGCAGCCTGCTCAACCTGAAGTCCGCCAAGGACAACGGCTGTGAAGTCGGAGACATGGACCAGTTCGTGCAAGGCATCGGCGGCAAGGCTCCAGCCGGCGTCACCAACATCCGCAAGCTCACCATGGGCGACGTGGTCCTGACCAACCGCAAGGTGCTCGCCACCGACCTGAACCGCCTCAATCCGGACAAGGACCTCGGTTATGTCGGCCTCTTCGGAGCCGACTTCATGCGCGAACTCGACGCCGTGATCACCTACCGTGCAAAGCGGATCTTCTTGATTCAGAGGTAGTAGCACAAGTTTGCAACTTGTGGGTGGGCGAGACGACTGCTACCGAGGCTCCGAGCATCTAGGAATAGCCGTCCCCACCCAATGGCAACTTGAAAAGTTGCCCTACTTGCACACCGGGCACTGGTTGATCTCGGCGAAGAAGTCGTAGCCGTAGCGCGTGCCCCACAATGGCGCGCTCGGCTTGTCGCCGAACATGAAGCGGTGCTCGGGGTCGGCCGGCACCTCGAGCTCCACGCC
>JAIXVN010000116.1 GCA_027483005.1 Verrucomicrobiaceae bacterium | reverse complement strand
CACGTCATCCGTCGTCACGCCGAGGTGCTTGCGGGTGAAGTGAAATCGCTCGTGTGACTCGGCAGGATGTTCGACGGAGTTGTCGGCCAGATGGACCTCCATGCCGAGTCCGGCGCAATCCAGCTCGAAGCCGGAAATGCGATCGACCCCGGGCGAGAAGCAGGCAGCGATTCCCTTCAGATCATCCGGGACGAGATAGCCCCCATCATGCCGAGGCCCCAGCCGGACCAATCCAGGCTCGAAATACTGCGGTCGTAGTCGCTGGATCAGGGCTTCGATCCGTGGTCGTTCCGTGAGGCGGACCGGCAGCTCCCTGATCTGCGACAATGAATTCGAGATGAGCCTGTGGACGAAGGGATGCATGTCAATGTGGGGGTGGGTTTTTAGAAGTCTCACTTCACCGGCACGTGCGGCTCGAAGGTCATGGAGCGCTCATGCTCGCGGGCTTTCGCCGCCTTTTTCGCCTGTTGGAAAAAGTGCTCCTGAACCCGGAAGCGTCTTTGACCGGGAGCGGTCCTGATGCGCTGCGAGGTGCCGTCGGGCAGCAACTTCGAGGCCTGGACATTGTCCTGGAAATAGGCGTCGAGCGTGCGGATGAGGCGACGCTTCAGGGCGGCTTCCTCGATCGGGACCATCAGCTCGATGCGCCGCTCCAGGTTGCGTCCCATCCAGTCGGCGGAGGCGATGAAGACCTCGGCATCTCCGCCCTGGTGGAAGTAGAAGACGCGGGCGTGTTCGAGGTAACGGTCGATGACGGAGACGACCTCGATGTTCTTCGACCAGCGGGCGTCGCCAGGCTTGAGACAGCAGACGCCGCGGACATTGAGCTTCACCTCGACTCCGGCCTGCGAGGCCTTGTAGAGGGCGGCGATGATGTCGGGGTCCTGAAGTGAGTTGACCTTGGCGATGATGCGGGCCGCGAGGCCCTGCTTGGCGCGTTCGGTTTCGCTGGCGATGAGGTCGAGCAGCAGCGGCTTCATCGCGGTGGGGGCGGGGACAAGTCTCTGGAAACGGAGCAGCTTGGATCGGCCGGTGACGGCATTGAAGAACAGCGAGGCATCGTGACCGAACTCCGGCTTGCAGGTGAGATAGGAGAAGTCGGTGTAAAGCCTGGCCGTGGCCTCGTTGTAGTTGCCGGTGGCGAGGTGGACGTAGCGGCGCAGGTGGCCGCCTTCGCGGCGGACGACGAGGCAGATCTTGGCATGGGTTTTCAAGCCCTTCACGCCGTAGACGATCTGGGCCCCGGCGCGCTGGAGTTCATCGGCACGGTGCAGGTTGCGGGCCTCATCGAAGCGGGCCTTGAGCTCGACGAGGACCGTGACGTGCTTGCCATTCTCCGCCGCCCGGATGAGGGCGTCGATGATGCGGGACTTCCGCGCGGTGCGGTAGAGCACCTGCTTGATCGCGATGACATCCGGATCGGCGGCGGCTTCCTCAATCAGTCGCAGCACGGGCTCGAAGGATTCATAGGGATGATGGAGCAGCACATCGCCAGCCTCGATGGTCTCGAACATCGACTCGCCCGGGGTGATGGAGGGCGAGGTTTGGCCAGGCCATTCCTCATCCCGTAGCTGGTCGAAGCCCGCCAGGAAGGCGATCTCCATGAGCGAGGAAAGCGCCAGCGGACCCGATGCCCGGAGCACGTCCTGGGCAGTGCTGCGGGTGATGTCCTGGATGATGCGTGCCAGGTCGCGGGGCGCACCCTTGGGCAGCTCAAGCCGGACCGTGTCGGAAAAACGTCGGGCTGTTAGAACCTCCTCCATCTCGTCGGCGAGGTCGCTCGCATCCTCTTCCTGCACGGCGATGTCGCCATTCCGTGTGACGCGGAAGCAGGTGGTGGCGGCCACTTTTTCTCCGGGGAAAAGATCATCGGCATGATGGGCCACCAGGTCCTCGATCCAGACAAAGGACTGGCTGCCATCACTGGATTTCACCTGCACGCGGCGGCCGATGGTCTCCGGAATCGGGACCAGCGCGTGACGGGTTTCGCCCGACTCGGTATCGACCAGCCGGCAGGCGATGATGAGCTGGAGTGCGGGCACCACGATCGAGGGCAGCGTGCCGTCTGGACCGATGTTGATGGCCAGCGGGGTGAGCAGCGGGAAGATGGCATCCTCGAAGATCCCTGCCACCTGGTCGGCCTGGGCGTTGGAAAGCGAGTCGATCGAGAGAGGAAGGATGCCGGCTTTGGTCAACGCGGGCAGGAGAACCTTTCCGAAGAGCGCATACTGATCCTCGTTCATCCGCGAGACTCGACGGCGGATGGCGGCGAGCTGCTGCGAGGGCGACATCCCGGAAGGGTCGGGCGTCTTGCGACCACTGCGCTGCATCAGCATCAGCCCACCGACGCGGACCTGGAAGAACTCATCGAGGTTCGAGGCGGTGATGGCCAGGAACTTGACGCGTTCAAGCAGCGGAAGGTCGTCGCGCAGGGCCTCATTGAGCACCCGCTGGTTGAACTCCAGCCAGGAGAGCTCGCGGTTCAGGTAAGGGGCAGGCATGGGAAGGAGTGAAAAGTAGGAAGTGAAAAGTGCGAAGTGGGGGAGGGCTCATTTGTCGTCGTCGATCACGACTTTCAGGCCGAAGACTTGTTCAAAAAGGTCGCCTTTGGATTCCATGGCGAGTCGCTCGACGGCGGCGTCCGCAAGGCCGGGGAGGGTGAGGTGGAGCTTGTTGCCATCGCGCCGCATGCCGATCTCGTTGACCCGCTGGTCATGGGTGCGTTCCAGTGCATCCGCCACTCTGAGGAGCGCGGCGAGCTTTGACACCCGGATGCGGTTGTCGGTGCTGAGTTCGCGGTAGCTCGGATGGTCGGGCCTTGGCACCGAGTGACGGTGGTAGCGGGAAACGAGCGCGACAATCGTCACGTCCAGACGGTCGAGACCGAAGATCTCGGAGTTGAGGATGATGTATTCCGAATGCTTGTGGTGGGCACGCGGGCTGACGAAGGTGCCGACCTCGTGGAGAATGGCGGAAACCTGCAGCAGCAGGGCATCGTGCGCGTCGAGCTGGTGAAGGTCGGCGAACTCCTCGAAGAAGCGCTTGCAAAGCCGGCCGACATGCTCGCCGTGGTGAGGGTCGGACTGATAGCGGGCGGCCAGGATTTTCGAGGAACTCAGCACCTCGTCGGCAAAGGCCCCGGTCAGCTCGCGGGAAACGAGGATGTCCTGGAGCAGTCCTTGCTCGTAGTCGGTCGAGGGAATGTGGAGCTGGGCGAGCCCGAACAACTCGGCGATCGCCAGATTGATTTCCAGCGCCGGCAGAAGGGCCTCGGCTGTCTGGTAGTCGAGCCGGAACCGTTTCACCAGCTCGACATCGCTGGCCCCAGCAGCCTCCGCCACGAACTGCCGCAGCGTTTTGACCGAACAACTCTGACCGGGCTTCGCCAGCTGGCGGGCGACCGACTGGATCTCATAGCCGATGACCACCAGCGACTCGATCTTCACATCCGAGTAGTCGAAGCGGAGCTGCGCCAGATTTCCCGAGGCATGCTCGCGGATCACCCGCAGCAGGGCCGTGCCTTCCGCATGGGAGCCTTCCACGGCCTCGCGGGTGCGGTGCGTGCCGAGGCGGTAGCTGGTGTAGCGGATGATTGAGTTGCCCTGAAACAGCAGGGCGCGGGTGTTTCCCGGACCGACGTGGACCACGAGCGTGGTCTGATCCTTCATCGCGGGAATGTCGTTCAGCCGGCGGCGCGTCTTCAGGTAAATGAGCCGGGTCATCTCCCCGTCGTCGATCGTTGAAACGTCGAGCCCGCAGGCGATCCGGATGCGGTTCAGCACCGACTCCTGGTTGGTGGCCTCGCTGAGGATGTTGGTCGCCAGCGAGCGGGTGATGCCATGGGGATCGAGCCCAAGTTCGGCGAAGGATTTCTGATAGCCCTTGATGATTGAGACGATCCGCTCGGTGGTGGCGTTGCTCACGTTGCCGCGCCGGAAAATGTCCTGGGCCAGTGGTGCGGGCTGGGCGAGGAAGTCGATCGGGATGAGGGTCGCGCCGTCGCGTTCGCAGACCATCGCGGAAACGGATCCGGCACCGATGTGCAGGGCGGTTGAAATCACCGCCGGCTGATGTCCTGTGATCCGTTTTTTCCGCACTTTCGCCATTGCCAGAGAACAACGCGGCAAGGGCCGCATTTCAATGCGTAATGTGCGACGACGGACTTTATCAGTCCGGACTTGTCAGCAGGGGGGTCTGCGGAGATAAACCCATGCATGGCGGTAAAGGGCGCGATTGCGAAATATCAGGTAAAACCGGGCATGACGCTCGATCTTTCGGCGGCGGATCCCGGTGAGAAATCCCT
>JAIXVN010000150.1 GCA_027483005.1 Verrucomicrobiaceae bacterium | reverse complement strand
TTTGCCATCATGGAGGCTTGCATAGCGTTCGTGGAGGGAATGGAGGATTCGGTGAACCGGGGATTTCATGGGTTGGGCCCCCGGCGATTAGCAGCTTTGATGGCTAATGCCAGTGGGGAGTGAATCCGGGCCTCAGAGGAGACTGACGTGGGGAGTTTCAGGTCGATTGAAGCTGGCTGGATCGTTGGGTTGCAAAAGCCGATCTATCGTGGGGTCGGTTCGTGGTCGACTTGCTGGGATGACTGAAAATGCTAAATTCAATTGTCAGGGAACCGGATCTGAGTGTTAGGAAATCCATCATGAATCTCGCCATTCTGGATTTGATAGGCCGATTCACCTGCTTGTTGCTTGTCGGAAATTGCGTGCCATCTGGGCTTGCCCAATCGGGTCGATGGAGGGCACCTTATGTTAGGAATGCACGGAAAACCCATTGAGGTGTGTTCCTGATGTCCCGTTCCCCGAACCTCGGGGATGCCCGGAGCATCGGATCTTTCCAAAAACCCACCATGAAACCCAAAAGCAACCGTTCGAAGTTCCGTCGGATGAACTTCGGAGCCTCCGTCGTATCCGCCATTACATTCTGTGCCAGTTCCTCTGCGAGCCTTGGTGCTGCCAGCACCTGGACCGGAGCCACGAGTTCCGATTGGAACAACGCCGCCAACTGGACAGCGGGAGTTCCGGTCGGAGGAAATGCAACCATCAACACCAGCGTGCCAAATGTCGCGGTGATCTCCGCGAACCCATCGGCCACGCCGGTGGACATTTTTGTCGCGAACGCTGGCGGCTCGACCGCTCGCCTTGACCAAACTGCGGGCACCGCAGGCACGGGTGGCGGCAACTGGATGTTTGTGGGACAAAATGGAGGATCAGGCACCTTCAACCTTGCAGACACTTCTACCAGTGGTGGGACCTTCACCGGTTTCGGCCAGGGCTCCGGCACGATGAATGTCGGCGGACGCCTCTACATTGGTGGATTCGGCGGCTCCGGCAGCCAGGGCCGAGTCAATGTCAACACCACGGGAAGCCTCAACGTTCCCGGTGACTTCGAGATCGCTACTGACAACAGCACCGGCATCCTCAACCTGGACGGCGGCACCATCAACGCCGGTGGTTGGTTTGAGATAGGGAACGGCACCGGCAGCACCGGCACCCTCAACATGTCCGGCGGCACCCTGAACAAGGCCGGCGGCAACCACTTCATCATCGGAGCCAACGGAGCCACCGGAGTCGCGAACGTGAGCGGCGGCACGATCAACAGCAACAACGAGACCTGGGTGGCCAACAACGGAGGTTCCAACGGCACCCTCAACCTCAGTGGTGGCACGATCAACAGCAGCAGTTGGGTGGCGATTGGTCGCGGCGGCTCGGCCTCGTCCGTCGTCAACATGACCGGTGGCACCTGGAACAAGCTCAACGCCGGATCCTCATTCATCGTCGGAGCCAGCGGCCCGGCCACGATGAACCAGAGCGCGGGACTCGTGGATGTTCAGGGGGGAGACACCTGGATCGCTGAGGGCAACACCGGAGTTTACAACCTCAGCGGAAGCGGCGAACTGCGAGGAACGATCGTTCAGGTGGGAAGAAACGGCGGCTCCAACGGCACCCTCCATCTCGACGGCGGGACGCTCCGCGTCAACCAGATCATCGGCGGCAATGGAACCGATGAGGTCGATTTCAACGGCACCCAGATCGTGGCCAAGGCTGCCCAAGCCAGCTTCATCAATGCGGTCGATACCGCCTCGATCCAAGCGGGTGGATTGAAGATCGACAGCAACGGATTCGCCATCGCCTCCGCCCAGTCATTCTCCGGAACCGGTGGAGTGACCAAGACCGGCGCTGGTTCACTGACCCTGACCGGCGCCAGCACTTACACCGGCACCAGCGCGGTGAATGCCGGCAAGCTCGTCATTGGGACCAACGCCACCAGCACGGGGGACGTCACCGTTGCCGACGGTGCCACGTTCGGAGTCCTCCAATCGACGGCCGATGCGGTCCTGACCCGCAACAACGTGACCTTCGGAACCACCGGAGCCTCCACCCTTGAGGTGAATCTCGGAAACCTCAGTGGAAATACGTTGAATGCGCCGCTCAACATTACCGGAACCGCGACCCTCAACGGCACCGTGACGGTGAACATCGTGGATCAACTCCCCGATGTGGGAACCATCCCGCTCGTCTCCTACGCGGCGAAGGCAGGCGCGGGCAGCTTTGCCCTCGGCACGGTTCCAAGCGGCATGACCGCGACGCTGGTGGACGATGGCGCGACGGTCTCGCTGGTGGTCACCAGCCTCGCGCTTCCCTACTGGGACGGCACGGTTGATAACATCTGGAACACCTCGACCCTTAACTGGGTGGATATCGTCAGCTCGAACTCAGAGGCCTTCACCAATGGCAATCCAGTTCTGTTCAACGATGCGGCGAGTGGCCCCGGCGGCACCAGCCGCTGCTGAATTCCACCGTCACTCCCGGCGGTACGGTCTTCAACAACTTCTCGGTCGATTACGCGATCACCGGAACCGGCAAGATCAGCGGAAGCGATGGACTCACAAAGACCGGCTCCGCGGCGCTAACCCTCGGAACCGCGAATGACTACACCGGCGTCACAGACCTCCAGAGCGGCACGGTGAACATCAACTCGATCGCGAATGCCGGAACCGCCAGCTCGATTGGCGCAGCCTCGGCCAGTGCCTCCAACCTGCTGTTGAAAAATGTCACGTTGAACTACACCGGCGCGAATGCCACCAGCGACCGTGGATTCACGATCACCGGGGCCACCACCGTCATCTACACCGACTCGGACATCACCTTCAGCGGCCAGGTCACCACGACGGGAGCCAGCGAGCTGACCAAGACGGGCAACGGCAACCTCACGCTTTCCTACACGGGTGCCAACATCCTCGGCACTGGAGCGGGCACCGTGCAGACGCCGGTCGACCTTCCTGACAAGGGACTCACCATCAATGGCGGCACCGTCACCTTGAACGGCTCCGGCACCCAGACGAACTCCGTCGCAGGGGAGCTCTTCATCGGGTCCCTGCCAGATGTCCCTGCCCACCTGGTGGTGAACAACGCCACCCTGACCACCGGCAGCTGGATCGCGCTTGGTCGCGGAAACGGTAGTACTGGCACGATCTCCACCCTCACCGCCACGGGATCGACCATCGTCACAAACAACTTCAGCACCGGATATGACGCGGAACTCGCGGGAAATCTCAGTGAGCAGACCGTGACCCTGACCAACACGACCTGGGACAACGGCGGCCAGACCAACCTTGCGGAAAGCCGGGGCACCACCACCAACATGGTCATTGGAGGCACATCGACCTACAACTCAGCAGCCCAGTTCCGCATCGGCATGGGCCTGAATTCGGTCGGCAACCTCACCATTCAGGACAGCGGCACCCTCAACAAGACCGGTGGCTGGATGGCGATTGGCAACAGCAGCAACGGACAGGGAACGCTGACCGTGAAGAACAACGGCACCTATGTCGGCAACAACGACTTCAACGTCGGCGATGTCGATACCTCAAGCGGCACCGTGAACCTCCAGGACTCCGGAACCATCACTTCCAACGGCACCGCCTTCGTTGGCAAGAATGGTGGAACCAGCGGGGTGTTCAACCAGACAGGGGGAACCTTCAACCTTCCTAACAGCCCGCTTTACATCGGCAACAACGGCGGCTCGACCGGAGTTTACAACATCAGCGCCGGCACCCTGAACCAGAGCGCTGCGGGACAGATCCTGTTCATCTCGCGCGAAGGCAATGGCACGATGAACGTCTCTGGAACGGCAAATGTCATCTCACTCGGAAACGCGGTGCATCTTTCCGATGTGGCGGGAGGCAATGGAACGCTCAACCTCAACGGCGGCACCTTCACCTGTCGACGCATCTATCAGGGCTTCGGAGGAGTCGGAAACGGAACACTCAACTTCAACGGCGGTGTCCTGAAAGCGGGAACAGGCGCCGTCGCCGACTTCATCGGCTTGGTCGATACGGTCAGCGTGAAGTCCGGAGGCGCCATCATCGACAGCAACGGCAACGACATTGGAACCGCACTCCCGCTGGTGGACGGTGGCGGAGGCGGTGGGCTGACCAAGAAGGGAACCGGAACCCTCTCGCTTTCCGGTTCCAACACCTACAGCGGAAACACCACGGTCGAGGATGGCACCCTGAGTCTCACCGCTCCGAGCCTTGCAGATGCCTCGACGCTGACCATTGGTCTCACCGGTGGCTCCGCTGCGGTGCTCAATCTTCCGAACACAGGCACTGATACCGTGGGGGCCCTAGTGATCGATGGTGTCTCGCAACCCGATGGTCTCTACGACTCCACGAACTCCAGCGGTGCCATCACCGGCGTTGGAAAAATCCAGGTGGGTGTGGCGGTCTCAGCCTTTGCCACCTGGATCGATGCCTTCTACACCGGTGTGACCGACCCGCTGATCGTCGGGCCGTCCGCTGATCCGGATGGCGACGGCCAGAATAACCAGATCGAGTTCGCCCTCGGAGGAAATCCCGCGAGCGGAAGCGACAACGCGAAGATCTACCATGTTGAGGCGGACGGCAGCGTCGATACCGACTCCACTCCGGAGTTACTGCTGACCGTCGCTGTTAGAGATGGCACACCTGCCTTCGCCGGCAGTCCGTCGCCGACCGCCACCCAGGATGGGGCCGTTTACACCGTGCAGGGCAGCCAGGATCTGGCCACCTTCACCATCGGGGTGACTCCGGTCGATCCTGTGACCACCGGACTGCCATCGGCACCGAGCGGCTACACCTATCGGACCTTCAGTTTGGATGGCTCGAACGGGCTGGCCGGCAAGGGCTTCCTTCGCGTCAAGGTGGGACCCTGATCCGATCCCCGATTGATTCCCGCAATCCCCGGCCGCATGCTGCGGTCGGGGATTTTTGTTGGAGTCGGACCCCTTGATTTTTGTTGGATCGTTCGCTTCCTTTACTGGTCAAGGTGCATTTCGCAATCCAAGCTGAAGCGCTTAGATTTCCCATAAACCCAACCCATGATCCAGAACATCCTCGTGCTTGGATCCGGCAGCGCCGGACTCATCGCCGCCCTTTCCCTGAAACGGAAGATCCCCCAACTCAACGTGCGGATTGTCCGCAGCCCTGACATCGGCGTGATCGGGGTAGGTGAGGGGACCACTCCGAATTTTCCCGTTCATCTTTTCGACCACCTGGGCATCTCCCGTCGCAGATTCTATGAACTCGCGGAGCCCACGTGGAAACTGGGCATCCGCTTCCTCTGGGGTGAGCGAGGTCGCTTCGACTACACCTTCGCGCCTCAGCTCGATGCCAAGTGGTCGGACCTGCCGATGCCAAACGGCTTCTACTGCGATGACGAGTTTTCCTGCCTCGATGCACCGGGGGCTTTGATGCGGGCTGACAAGGCGTTTCACCGCCAGCCCAATGGCGCCCCGGACATCCAGCCGTGGCATGCCTTCCACATCGAGAACAAGAAGTTCGTCGAGATGCTGGAAATCATCGCCCGCGAGTCGGGGATCGAGTTCATCGATGGCAGGGTCATCGGGGCCGATCGCGGAGCGCAGGGAGTCACGGCAGTCCATCTGGAGGATGGCCGGAAACTGGAGGCGGACTTCTACGTCGATGCCAGCGGCTTCCGAAGCGAGCTGTTAGGGCGCACGATGGACGAGCCGTTTGAAAGCTTTGGCAGCACCCTTTTCTGTGACCGGGCGGTCGTCGGCGGCTGGGAGCGGACCGAAGAGCCCATTTTGCCTTACACCACCGCCGAGCAGATGGACGCCGGCTGGTGCTGGCAGATCGAGCACGAACACCACGTCAACCGTGGCTATGTCTTCAGCTCCCAGGCGATCTCCGATGACGAGGCGGCTGCGGAGTTTCTGCGGAAGAATCCGAAGGCCCCGGAGTCGCCACGCATCGTGAAGTTCCGCAGCGGTTGTTATCAGCGCTTGTGGGTCGATAACGTGGTGGCCGTCGGGAATGCCGGCGGATTCGTCGAGCCGCTCGAGGCCACCGCGCTGATGATCGTCTGCTCGCACTGCCAGACGCTTGTCGATTTCCTGCTTCACAACGAGCTCGAGCCGACGCCCTCGATGCGGGATCTCTACAATGATCTGGTCAAGGACACCTGGCATGACATCCGCGACTTCCTCGGGCTTCACTACAAGGTCAACACCGCGCTCGACACGCCCTTCTGGCGGCACTGCCGTGAGGACACCGACCTGTCAGGGATCGGCGGACTGCTGGATTTTTATGAGGAGAACGGTCCCACCGGCTTCTGCCGCTACCGCATGCCGCGGAGTCAGAGCGACTTTGGAATCGAGGGTTACTTCGTGATGCTGGTTGGCAACAAGGTCCCTTATCGCAAGCGGCACCCTGTCACACCCCAGGAAAAGGCCATCTGGGAGGCACGGAGGCAGGCCAAGATCCTCCAGGCAAAGACCGCCTTGACGGTGAAGGAATCGCTCTACTTCGTCCGTCACCCAGGCTGGTCATGGCATGGTGAAGGGGCCGGATGAAAGTCTGTTGGATGTCACGCCGGCAGCAGCAACTCGCTGGCGGCGCGGAACAGGTCGTGACGGTAGATCCGGGTCAGCGAGGACCCGGCGGTGCTGTCGGGAAGCAGATCGGCGGCGCGCATACCGGCCAGGAACCATGAGGCCTTGTCGGGCGTCGGTGGATTGAGGTCGCTGCCATGGAAGAGGTGGAAGGACGAGGCGTCCTGCGTCCCGACGCCGGTATTGAAGACCGGTCCAAGGCTGTTTCTCAGGGCCGCCTCTGAGGCCCCGGTGTAATGCTCGGAGGCGAGGATGCGGATCATTTCGTCACGGAACGAAAGCGATTGGCAGAGTCGGCAGGCATGGAGCAGCGCGGCGGTGAGGGAGACGAGTTCGGAACGCCGTTCGACCAGAAGATCACCGCTTGCCACCAACACCTTCTCCGGATGGCCACTGGCGATCTGCGACGAAGTGGCCGCGCACCAGCCTTCACCCATCAGAATGGATTCGGAGTT
>JAIXVN010000194.1 GCA_027483005.1 Verrucomicrobiaceae bacterium | reverse complement strand
GGCGCGTGGGGTGAAGTTGTTCATGCGTCGCCGGAGGGTAGTTGGGGAGTGTTGTCTGATTCCCCGGTTCTCGTTGTAGGACGAATATCAGGGGGATTGAGGGAATGCAACCTGGAGCGGATGATTTCCGCGCGAATGGCATCGCGCTCCTCGGGTGAAAGTTTGCGCCCGCTGTGGAGCTGGAGGTGGGCGGGCTGGATGTCCATCAGCAGGACATCGCAGAGCCGCATGATTTCATCTGGAAAGAATCCGAGATCGGAGCCGAGGCGGAGCAGCGAGACATGGTTGAGCGCCTCCTTGGAATCGATGATGTAGGCGTGGCGCAGCACCCCGTAGGCGCGACCGATCTTGTCGGCCACCATGTCGGGATCGTCCTCCAGCAGTTTCTCGCGGGCATTGCGTTCGTGCTGGGCGACCTGGGAAATCACGCGCTCGAGGCGACGGATGATCGTGTCCTCGCTTTCGCCGAGCGTCGATTGATTGGAGATCTGGTAAAGATTGCCGAGCGACTCGGTGCCTTCGCCGTAGAGACCACGCACCGCGAGCCCGATCTTGTTCACCGCCTGCAGCACCTGGCCGATCTGATCGCTGAGGACCAGGCCCGGAAGATGGAGCATCGCGGAAGCGCGCAAGCCGGTGCCGAGATTGGTTGGGCAGGTGGTGAGGTAACCGAGCTTCGGATCGAAGGCGAAGGGCAGTGTTTTCGCCAGCTCGTCATCGAGGGAGGAAAGCGCCTCGAAGGCACTGCGCAGCTCCAGACCGGGACGGATCGCCTGCATGCGGAGGTGGTCCTCCTCGTTCAGCATCAGGCTGAACATCTGGCGTCGCTCGATCACCGCCGCCGAGCCATCGCCGCGGGCGGCGTGTTCGCGAGAAATGAGATGACGCTCGACCAGGACCTGCTTCTGCACCGAGTTGAGGTCGCCAAGTTCCTGGGAAAAGCCGTCCTTCATCGGGACCAGCTCCTCGACCGCCGGGCGCATCACGGCGAGCGCGGCGGCGCGTTGCTCGCGGGTGGCCCAGCCTGGAAAAGCCTCGCCACGAAGGTTGCGGGCCAGGCGAATGCGCGAAGTCAGAACGACGCGGTTGTCAGCATTCACGCCGGTCATCCAATCGGCGGGGTGCTTGATCAACGTGGAGAATCGCATCATGCGGGTTTAGGAAAGTCGTGCGGGTTGAAATGGAAAGGCAGTCGGCATGCCATCAGCCGGGGATTCCGGCGTGAATCTCAATCTGCCGGATCTCGTCGCGAAGTCCGGCGGCCTCTTCATAATTCTCGGATACCACCGCCTGCTCCAAACGCGAGCGGAGTTCTTCGAGTCGCTGGTCGAGCACCTGCTGCTCCATCAGTCCCTTCGGCACCTTGCCGACATGGCTGCTGCCCTTGTGCATGCCGCGCAGGATGGTGGTCAGTTCGTCGTGGAAGGTCTTGTAGCACTCGCTGCAGCCGAAACGTCGGACGCGACGCAGGTCCTCCAGCGTGAATCCGCAGGTCGGGCACTGTTTTCCTACGGCCGCCACCGGAGGCGTCACGGCTTGGGAAACGACTTCCTTGGTCCCGGGCAGGCCCGTCAGCAGCATGTCGGCCAGGGAAAACCCGGTCGGGTCGGTCACTCCACGCTCCTTCGCGCACGACTCGCAGAGGCAGACTTTTTTCATCTGACCCTCCACCAGCTGGGTGAGGAACACGGAAGCTTTCTTAGCGCAGAAGTCGCAGACCATTCGTGGGCAAACCTAGAACCCCATCCGCACGTTGCGAAATGAAAACTTCGCGCCGGGCCGTGTTTTTCACGTGGGGCTCCAGGGAAGGCTCAGACAATCGGCGTTCCCGTGCTGTTCGCCTCCTCGCGGAAGGCCTCGATGAAGCGCAGGGTCTGCGGGCCGGGCTTGCCATCGCCGATGATGCGGCGGTCCAGTGAAATCACCGGAATCACCTCGGCGGCGGTGCCGGTCAGGAAGCATTCATCGGCCACGAAGATGTCGTAGCGGGTCATCGACTGCTCCTTCACCGGGACGCCAAGGCGATCGGCGAGCTGGAGGATGACCGAGCGCGTGATGCCATCGAGCGCGCCATCCGAGATCAGCGGGGTGATGAGCACGCCGTTTTTCAGGATGAAGAGGTTGTCGCCGGTGCACTCGGCCACGTAGCCCTGCTCGTTGAGCATGATGGCTTCGAGGGCGTTCGACTGGATCGCCTCGACCTTCGCCATGATGTTGTTGAGGTAGTTCAACGACTTCACCTGCGGCATCATTGCGCCCGGAGCCGGGCGGCGGGTCGAGCAGGTGATCAGCGCGAGGCCGTTGGTGTAGTGCTCCTCGGGGTAGAGTTTGATGGTCGAAGCAATGATGAACATGCTCGCCTTCGGGCAGAGGTAGGGATTCAGGCCCAACTCGCCGTCGCCACGGGTCACCACGAGGCGGATGTAGCCGTCCTTGAGATCGTTCGCCGCCACGGTGTCGACCGTGAACTGGATGACTTCTTCCTGGGTGTAGGGAATGTTCAGCAGGATCGCCTTGGCGGAGTCGAACAGCCGGCGGATGTGTTCCTCCAGACGGAAGACGCGGCCATTGTAGGCGCGGATTCCTTCAAAGACACCGTCACCATAGAGGACCCCGTGATCGAACACGGAGATTTTCGCCTGTGACTTGTCCACCAATTCGCCGTCGAGCCAGATTTTCATGCGGGGCCGGGAGCGTAATCACGAAACGCCCTCTGGCAAGCCGGGAACGGTGGATCGTGTTTCAAGCCTTCCAGCCGACATAAGGCTCTCGCGCCAACTTCGCATTGAAATACCTCGGATCGTCGGAAACCTCCGCGCCGATCCACTCCGGCAGCTCGACTTTCTCTTCCTCCGAGTCCAGCTCCACCTCGGCCACGACCAGCCCGTCGTTGTCGCCATGAAACACATCGACCTCCCACAGATGCCCGGCATGGGTGATCTTGTGGCGCGTTTTATCCACCACTGAACCCGTGCAGAACGCCAGCAACTGGCGAGCCTCCTCCAACGGGATTTCATACTCGAACTCCGCCCGACTGATCCCCGTTCCCCGGCCCTTGATCGTCAGCCAGGCCCCATTTTCCGCCACCCGCACGCGCACGGTGCGATCGGGGTCGAAACTGAGATAGCCTTGGGACAAACGGACCCCGGCATGACCTGCGAGCACGGAAAGATCGCGGACCAGAAACTTTCGCTCGATTTCAATGCCCATGGGTCAGGGCTCCTTGGAATCGGAAGCGGGCTTCTCCTTGCCCTTGAAATCGGTGATTTCATTCCAGTTCACCGACCCATGATCCAATCGCTGGACCTCGCTGGCATAGACCGCATCCTCGTTCTTGGGATCGAGGCTTGCGGCCAGCTCGACGAAGATCCGAGACAGTTGCACGTTCTCGGAACCGGGTTGCTTTTCCAACAACTGGCCTCGCGAAAGCAGCAGCCGGGCGAGCGACTGCGGACTGTATTCGCTTTCCGCCGCCTCTGGCAGCACGCCCTTGCCGAGCTGGAAGGTCACCACCAGCGCCTTCTTGTTGCGCGGCGAAAGATGCAGCGCGAGGGCCAGCACCCGACGCGCCTCATCGAGCGAGGCGGGCGAGGCCTTGGCCGTGAGGACGCGGTTCGTTGCGTAGGTGGCGAGGTTCGTCGAGTAATCGTTCCGCTCGCTGTCGAGCATGCCGAGATCGTTGGTGAACATCCCGTTGCCGACCTTGGGTGGCGTCCACGTGAAGACCTTTGCCGGTTCCTCCGCACTCGCCACCATCGCAGTCAGGACGAGACCGGTGCCTGCTTGCCATGCGGGATTCATTGACGCCAAGGTCGAAAGGACCTCCCCTTTTGGCAAGTGGCAAATCCCGACAATCTTCCACCGAAAGCCGCCCTACGAACCGCGATGCGGAAACGTCTGCTCGAGTCCTCGATGGATTCCCAGGCCATCGTCGCCTCTGTTCAGGCATGGCTTTCCCCCCATCCGGAAATCACGACCCTCGCGATCTTCGCCGCCCTGCCCGGCGAGCCGGATCTTTTGCCACTGGTGAAAAGGCATCCCGAACATCGCTGGGTGCTGCCGCGGGTCGAGGGTGATGCGCTGACCTTTCACCCGGTGACCGACCCGGAAAACGACCTTCATGTCGGAGCCTTCAAGATCCGCGAACCCCACGCCTACTCAGCACAGGTTCCCGTCACGGAAATCGATCTCTTCCTCTGCCCCGGCCTCGCCTTCGACCTCCAGGGCAACCGCCTCGGTCGCGGACGTGGCTTCTACGATCGCATGCTCGAACAAGCCCGCCCCAACGCTCTCAAGCTGGGCGTCTGCTTCCCCTTCCAGATCGTCGCCGACACCTTTCCCGAGCCGCACGACATTCGCATGGACGGGCTGATCACGCCCAGTCCGGCACCTTGAGCTGGAACTCCGGAATCCGCGCGAAGACCCACTCCCCGCCTGCGGTTTCACCGAAAAACGCTCCCTCCACCCGAGCTCCGTCGCGGGTCACGTGGT
>JAIXVN010000493.1 GCA_027483005.1 Verrucomicrobiaceae bacterium | reverse complement strand
ATTTCCGAGCAATACATGGCGAGCAACGTGAAGCTCAAGGACGGCAGCACGCTATCGGGACGTCTGATCCTCCATACCGCCAGGGAAGTCGGAGTGGCCTCGAATCCCTTCGATCTCAATCCGCTCACCAAAGCCCCGGCGGACCAGGTGGAGACGATCGAGTTCTCCCAAACCTCCATCATGCCTCCATCATGCCTCCGGGGATGATCTCGGCGATCAACCGCGACGAACTCGTGGATCTGATGGCCTATCTTCTCTCTGGGGGAAATCCCGACCACAAGGCCTTCACCGTGCAGGGAGACAAGGACGGCATCGTGCCACTCGAAGACAACACGGCGCTGCTCAAGCAACGTTACGAAGCCGCCGGCGGCACCTGCGAGGTGAAGATCATCCCCGGCGGAGGCCACGAGATCTCCCCGGCCTTTTTCGAGTGCCAGGAATTGATCGACTTCATTCTCAAACAAGCCCAACCCTGATCTCCTGAGCCCTTTCCGAAATGAGAACCATTCTGCCAAATCTTGCCGTCCTTCTCATCGCTCCATTGTTGGAGCTCCAAGCGGCGGAGCTTCGCATCTCAGGAGTCTTCACCGACCACGCCGTTCTTCAGCGCGACCAGCCCGCGCAGATCTGGGGATGGGGCGATCCGAATGAAAGGGTCACCGTCACCTTCGCGACCCAGACCAAGCCAGCCACCGCCGACGCGAACGGCAAATGGATGGTGAAACTCGACCCAATGCCTGCCTCCGCCGAAGGCCGGGACCTCGTGGTGCAATCGACCAACAAGGATCGTCAATCGAAGATCAGCGATGTCCTGGTGGGTGATGTCTGGCTCTGCTCCGGCCAGTCGAACATGCATTTCCGGATGAAGACTGTTGAAAATGCGGAGAAGGAGATCGCCGCAGCGGACCATCCCAATCTGCGCTTTCTAACAGTCGAGCATCAGTTTGATCAGAAGCCCTGCGAAGATATCAAGGGCGCCTGGAAGCCGGCCTCACCCGGGACGGCCGCCGACTGCTCGGCAGTGGCCTACTACTTCGGCCGGGACCTCCTGCAGCAGAAAGGCGTGCCGATCGGATTGCTCATCAGCTCGGTCGGCGGCACCCGGATCGAGTCATGGATGCGCGGCGAGACTCTAACAGCGACCGGAGAGTCACGGCCGCTGATCGAAAAGTGGGCCAAGGTTTCTCCGGGCGAGTTCCAGAGCATCGCCACGGTCTATCGGGAATTCCAGCGCCAGCGCGACGAAGTCCATCCGCTGGCGGTCAAGGAGGCCAAGGCCCAGGGTAAGCCGTTGCCCCCGGAACCCAAAATGCCCGGACAGCGTTGCCATGACTGTCCCAGCGCCCTGCACAACGGGATGATCGCCCCCATCGAAGCCTTCGCGATCCGTGGAGTCATCTGGTATCAGGGCGAATCGAACTCCTCCCAGCCTGCCTCCTATGAAAAACTTCTTCCGGCCATGATCGCCGACTGGCGGCGGGTGTGGGGCCCCGAGCTGCCCTTCCTGTTCGTGCAGCTGGCAGCTTACCGGAACACGCACCCGGCGTTTCGCGAGGCACAGCATCGCATCTGGCAGAAGACCCCGCGCACCGCGATGGCTGTCACCACGGACGTGGGGGATGCGGCCAACATTCATCCGATCCGCAAGCAGCCGGTGGGAGAGCGTCTGGCTCTCGCCGCACGGGTCCTGAGCTATGGCGAGCACCTGGAGTATTCCGGCCCGGTCTTTGAAAAACTGACGATCGATGGAGCGAGGGCCATCGTTTCATTCACCCACGTAGGTCAGGGACTGGTGGCACAGGGTGATGCCCTGAAAGGCTTCACCCTGGCAGGCACGGATGGAAAGTTCCTCCCTGCCCAGGCCGTGATCGAAGGCTCCACGGTCATCGTGAGCGCCGACAAGATCAGCCAGCCTGTCGCCGTCCGCTATGGATGGGCGATGATGCCGGACGGGAACCTGTTCAATCGCGAAGGACTGCCCGCAGCCCCTTTCCGCAGCGATCGTCCAGCGGATTCGGCTCAGCCAGGGAAATCAGAATGATCCCACCTCGCTGAGTTCCAGTCCGGTCAAGCATCCCCTTGCCTGAAACGATCGTCATCAATGCGCCAAACGCCGCGACTCCTTGCGGCAATCGGTCGGAGATTTGCCGGTCAACAGGCGGAACCGTCTCGAGAAGTCGCTGCTGCTGCCAAAGCCGCTCCGTTCCCCAACCAGCGTGATGGAAAGCTCGGTTTGCTCGAGCATCCGCTGGGCCTCCTCCAGTTGCCTCGATAGAATGGCTTCCCCCGGGGTTTGACCGGTCGCCTTCTTGAAATGGGTGTGGAAAGTCTTGCTCGAAACCTGCTGGGTGGCCTTCAGCAGATGCTCGACACTGAGACCACCGCAGGCGTGTTGATGAATGTAGTCAACCGCTGCGGCGATGTCGCAGACCTGGGCCTTCAACTTGCCGGTGGACTGCCTGACATGCAGATCCATCGCATCAAGGCGGACCCTTTCCGGTGGTGCTGGCTTTCCCGCCATCATGTCACCGAGGACCTTCATGGCTTCGAAGCCGATGGACTCCCCCACCGGCATCACGCTCGTGAGGGAAGGATGACTGGCCAGGCTCAGGTCGGCATCGTCCGCTCCGATCACCGACACCTCGTCAGGAACCTGAATCCCCAGAGCCCGGCAAACCCGGATCAGGTAGCCTCCCCCGCCTGTCTCCGGACAGAACACCCCACAGGGTTTTGGCAGAGATCGAAGCCACTTCTCCAAGCGGGGAGATACAGGCTGCACCGAGGATTCCATATCATCCAGAAGGTCAGGATCCACCACTTCCAACAGGGTTGCCTTCGCCGGGTCGCTCGGTCGCGCCAGATCGCGGAACACCCGGCTGAGCGGAATCTCGAGACTTGCCTCACTCTCGACCAGGAGCATGCCATGCGTGCGGAGTCCGAGTTGCCGGAAATGCTGGAGAGCGGTGTTCACCACGGAGGCGAACGACCCTGCCACAACCGCCAGGCCAGGCTGATCCCTCACCGCACACATCGCCACCACCGGACCGCGCAAGGGAAGCGCCTTCAACAAGCGTTCCAGCTCCTCGTTCTCCAGAAACACCAGCATCCCGTCGGGCTCCCAGTCACGAAGCTTGCCAATCGACCCACCCGCTTCCGGCGAGGCTTCGAAATCCCGGGGGATCCGAAATTCACGGAGAATCGAGCGGTTCCGGCCATCGGCATGGGAGAGCGCCCCCCGATACAGGCGGTGGACGTAGGCGTTCGACTGAGCATAGACAAATGCGACCTTTTTCGAACCAAGCATCCCTGCCCCCTAGCGCCCATACACAAAATGTATAGTGAATTCCCT
>JAIXVN010000365.1 GCA_027483005.1 Verrucomicrobiaceae bacterium | reverse complement strand
CGAGAGCGTCTGCCAGTGAACCAAATCCAGAATCTGCGAGAGGACGTAACGACCGGAGTTCATGTCCCAGAATCGTCTCCAAACCGTCGCCGGAGTTCAAATCCCTCACATCCATTTTTGATCGTAAGCCTCTCATCGACAAAGATTTCTAAATCCTCATTCTCGATTCAACCGGACACCCGTGATTTCATCTATCAAGCGCTGGGATTTACTTTTAATGATGGTGCTGTTCCCGCTTTTCCAATACGCAGCAATCAAGGGGATTGCTGCTTTCCAGGCCGTCGTGACCCTGATTAGCGCCTTGTTGGTCTACATATTTTTTGGGGTCTTGGTTTCTGTCTATCAAGATGGGGATACGTTGAATTTGTCATTTTTCCTGATCTGGACGGTCATTCAGATCATCTATACTCTTGATTTCGCCCAGAAGTCGGCATTTGCGTTAAAGGGGAAGATAAACCAAATCATAAAGATTAAGAGAGAGTGAAGACCGGATGAAAGGGGTCATCGCGGATTCACGACGAGAACGCTTCCTGAGATCGAGGCAAATGGCCTTAAGCGCGAAAGCCGTCAGGTGTCACAATTCAAAAGCTGACTGAGCGCATTCGCATCCACCCAAAGACGCTCGCCCGGCGGAGCCCCTGCCCCCCTCAGATAAGAAACCGCGTGCATTTTCCCATGATCTCGTGACCTTGACGCTGTCCATGCCGGATTCCAAGTCATCCACGCCCGTCCCTCCGCTCAATCCGCTTCAATCGGCGATGCTCGAAGCGGAGTCGAATGTGCCGCTCCGTGAGGTGAGGTTCGACGGCTGGCTCGGCATCCTGGCCATCCTCGCCTATGCCCTGGCCTCGATCGGATTCGTGGCCCTGGAGGGCTGGTCGATGTGGAGGGAACTTGATGGCGACCTGATCCGTCGCGGGCTTCACACGCTTTCGCTGATCCGCATCGTCCTTTACCTGATTGGCGCGGGCTGGTTCCTCCGCTGGACCTTTCTCTGCTCGGCCAATGCGAAACGGATCGCGCCGCACAATCCGGACCTCAATCCGCCGACGGCCGTCGGCTCCTATTTCATCCCTCTCTTGAATCTGTTCGGGCCGTATCAGCAGATGCTCGAGATCGTGGAGGTCACGCAGAAACGCCTGGCCCGCTTCGACATCCTGCCGCTGGTCCGGCCCTGGTGGATCGCCTGGTGGGGCATGAACGTCGTCTGGGTGCTCGGCAGCGAGATCAGGACCCCGGCCGTCATGGCGGGCGAGCTGCTCCTGACCGTGGCCGCGTCGTCGTGGTCGATCCGTCTGATTTCCAAACTCAGCCACGCGCAGTCGGAAATCGAGCCACCCTTCGAGGTTGTTTTCGCCGCCCCGAAGCCGAAGCCGAAACGCGAGCAGGTCCGTCGGCCTTCCAAGCCCGGATACGCCGCTGCGAAACCTTCCACGCCTCTGCCCCAGCGCAGGGCTGCCGTTTTCACGAAAGCTCCCGAGCCCTCCGATCCTCCCTGAATCGGCACTTGGCACCCCCGGACCTCCGGGTCCATCCTCACGGCGTTATGCTTTCGGACAGTTTCATCTCGCATCTTCAGGACACGCTCACCGACATCGACTCCGCCGGACTCTACAAGCGCGAGCGTCTCATCGACTCGACCCAGAACTCCACCGTCCGCCTCAAGGACGGCCGCACGGTGATCAACCTGTGCGCGAACAACTACCTCGGCCTCGCCGATCACCCGAAGGTGGTCGAAGCCGCCAAGTCCGCGCTCGATCGCTGGGGCTTCGGCATGGCCTCGGTCCGCTTCATCTGCGGCACCCAGACGCTCCACAAGCAGCTTGAGGAGAAAATCTCCGCCTTCCTCGGCACCGAGGACACCATCCTCTATCCGTCCTGCTTCGATGCCAACGGCGGCCTGTTCGAGGTCCTGCTCGGCCCGGAGGATGCGGTCATTTCCGACTCGCTGAACCACGCCTCGATCATCGACGGCGTCCGCCTCTGCAAGGCCAAGCGCTTCCGCTACGCCAACAACGACATGGCCGACCTCGAGGCCCAGCTCCAGGCTGCCGATGCCGCCGGGGCCCGCTTCAAGCTCATCACCACCGACGGCGTGTTCTCGATGGACGGCATCATCGCCCAGCTCGCTCAGGTCCACGCGTTGGCTGCGAAATACAACGCCATCGTCCACTTCGACGACTGCCACGCCACCGGATTTCTCGGCGAAAAAGGCCGCGGCACCCACGAGCATTGCGGGTTGTTTGGAAAGATCGACCTCACCACCGGCACCCTCGGCAAGGCCCTCGGCGGCGCGTCCGGCGGATACACCTCCGGGAAAAAGGAAATCATCGACCTGCTGCGCCAGCGCTCGCGGCCGTATCTTTTCTCGAACACCATCGCGCCACCGATCGTCGCTGCCTCGCTCGCTGTCTTCGAACTGCTGGAGGCCTCGACCGAACTGGCGGATCGCGTGAAATCGAATGCGGAGTACTTCCGCAACGCGATGGCCGGCACCGGCTTCACCATCGCCGGCAAGGACCATCCGATTTCCCCGGTCATGCTCGGAGATGCCGCCCTGTCGCAGCAGTTTTCCGCCAAGCTCCTCGACCATGGAGTTTATGCGATCGGCTTCTTCTTCCCCGTCGTCGCCCAGGGCGCGGCCCGCATCCGCACGCAGATCAGCGCCGCCCACACGAGGGATCAGCTCGATCAGGGCATCGAGGCCTTCGTGAAGGTCGGCAAGGAACTCGGCGTGATTTCATGATCCGCCGGATCGCCATCGCCGCTTGCCTGCTGCTCGCCTCCTGCGCGGCCCCGCTGCACAACCTCCATCGCGTCGATGGCCACGTCTGGCGGTCGTCGCAGCCGGATGCCGTGGGCTTTGAGGACCTGAAATCCGCAGGCATCGGCGAGGTGCTCAGCCTGCGGCATTATCACGCGGATGATCGCCT
>JAIXVN010000171.1 GCA_027483005.1 Verrucomicrobiaceae bacterium | reverse complement strand
GAGGCTTTGTTCGAGGCGCGCTGCCCTCGTTCACCAACGTCACCAACAGCTGCATCGTCACCGGCATGCCGCCCTCGGTGACCGGCATCTGCGGAAACTTCTTCCTCAATCCCGAGACCGGCGAGGAAGTTATGATGAACGGCCCCGAGTTCCGCCGCTGCTCCACCATTCTCACCGCCGCCGCCGATGCCGGACGCAAGGTCGCCTTCATCACCGCCAAGGAAAAGCTCCGCACCGTCCTCGGTGACGGAGTCGTCGAGCGGGGTGGCATCGTGTTTTCCTCGGAGAAGGTCGATGAGGCGAAGAAGGCCACTCACGGCATCGACAACGCCATGGAGATCATCGGCAAGCCACGCCCCGAGATCTACTCGGGAGATGCCTCGATCTACGTCCTCGAAGCCGGTGCCGCCCTCGCCGAGCAGGGCGTCGCGGATTTCCTCTACCTTTCCACCACCGACTTCATGCAGCACAAGTTCGGCCCGGAAGCCCCGGAGATCCTCGATTTCCACGGGAAGATCGACGTCGCCATCGGCCGCCTGCTCGATGCCGGATGCACGGTCGCCCTCACCGCCGACCACGGCATGAACGCCAAGAACGACGCTGAAGGAAACCCGCGGATCATCTTCGTGGAATCCGTGCTCCGTGAGAAATTCGGCAATGCCCTCCGCGTCATCTGCCCGATCACCGATCCCTACGTCGTTCACCACGGCGCGCTCGGCTCGCTGGTCATGGTCCATCTCGATGACACCTCGATCCGTTCGCAGGTCGCCGAGTATCTCTTCGGCCTCGAAGGCATCACCGAGGTCCTCACCCGTGAACAGGCGGTGGACAAGCTTGAGCTCGCGCCCGACCGCATCGGCGACCTTGTCGTCCTTTCCGGCCGCGACTGGGTCGTTGGAAAATCCCCCGAGCACCACGACCTCAGCGTTCTAACAGGTGGTCTCCGCTCGCACGGCGGACGCTACGAGGAAATGGTTCCGCTGGTGATCTCCAAGCCTCTAACAGGCGAACTCAAGCGCATGGCCGAGGGCGATCCCCGGAACTTCGACGTCTTCTACTTCGCCTGCAACGCCTGAAGCCACAACACTCTCCCAACCCGATCATGTC
Organism: Verrucomicrobiaceae bacterium; assembly: GCA_027483005.1. Lineage (GTDB taxonomy): Bacteria > Verrucomicrobiota > Verrucomicrobiia > Verrucomicrobiales > Akkermansiaceae > Luteolibacter. The sequence goes on along the minus strand of JAIXVN010000171.1, from coordinate 3,767 downwards.
CTGGTCTCCCATCCATCTCCCCGCCTATCTCGCAGGAAAGCCCGTCGAAACCGGTCGCACGGTCGAGGTCCGTTATCCCTTCGACGGATCGCTCACCGGCACCGCCGCGCTGATCGGTCCTGAAGAGCTCGACACCGCCATCAAGGCCGCGCTCGATCCTGCCAACAAGCCGCTCAATCGCCACGAACGCGCCACCGTCCTGCGCAAGGCGGCCGCTTTGCTGGCAGAACGCCGCGAGGAGTTCGCCAAGCTGATCACCCGGGAAACCGGGCTCTGCATGAAGGAATCCCGCTACGAGACCGGCCGTAGTTCGGACGTGCTCGAATTCGCCGCCATGGAGGCCCTGCGCGATGATGGTCAGGTGTTTTCCTGCGACATCAGCCCGATGGGCAAGGCCCGCCGCATCATCACCACCCGCTATCCGGTCAGCCTCGTGGCTGCGATCACGCCCTTCAATCATCCGCTCAACCAGGTGGCGCACAAGCTCGCCCCCGCCATTGCCGCCGGGGCCCCGGTGATCCTCAAGCCCTCCGAACGCACGCCTCTAACAGCCCTGAAGTTCGCCGGACTTCTCTACGAAGCCGGACTGCCGGGCTGGATGCTCTCGATGTTCCTCGGCACGCTCGACGAGGTCATCAACCCGATGATCGAGGACCCGCGCACCGAGGTCGTAACCTTCACCGGCTCGGTGGAGATCGGCAAGGCCATCGCCAAACGCGCGGGCTACAAGAAGCTCTGCCTCGAACTCGGCGGCAACTCGCCGCTGATCGTGCTGGCCGATGCCGACCTCGACCTCGCGGCCAAACTTGCCTGCGAGGGCTCGTTCCGCAACTCCGGCCAGCGCTGTACCGCCGTGAAGCGCATCCTCGTCGTCCCGGAAATCCAGGAAGCCTTCACCGCGAAGTTTGTCGAACTCGCGAAGACCTATCTCTCCGGTGACCCCGAAAGCGAAAGCACCGTCGTCGGCACGGTCATCACCGAGGACTCCGCGAAACTCCTCGAACGCCGCGTCAATGACGCCGTCGCGATGGGCGCCAAGGTTCTGTTAGGCGGTGGCCGAAAGGGTGCGTTGCTGGAGCCAACCATCCTCACCCACGTCCCGCGCAGTGCGGAAGTCGTCGATGAGGAAAGCTTCGGCCCGCTCGCGCCGATCGTCACCGTGAAGGACCTCGATGACGCCATCGCCTACTACAACGGCGGCCGGTTCGGCCTCAGCAGCGCGGTGGTCACCAACGACCTCGCCGCCGCGATGAAGGCCGCGAAGGAGCTGAAGACCGGCACCACCAACATCAACGAGGTGCCCGGCTATCGCCTCGAACACACGCCCTTCGGCGGCGTCCGCGATTCCGGCCTCGGCATCAAGGAGGGCGTCACGGAAGCCATGAAGTTCTTCACGCATCTGAAGACGTTCTCTTTGCCTTGGTAAATCGATAAGACCTATTGGACCTACAAGCCGTATCCTCATGAATCTGGAAAATCCCTACATCCTGCTGACTCCAGGACCGCTCTCCACCTCACCCACCGTCCGCCAGGCCATGCTCCGGGACTGGTGCACCTGGGACGATGACTACAACCTCGGAGTCGTCACCCCGATCCGCGAGGGCCTGATCGCACTCGCCACCAGCACCCGACCGCAGGACTACACCGCCGTGCTGATGCAGGGCAGCGGCACCTTTTCCGTGGAGGCCATGATCGGCACCGCAGTGCCGCGCGATGGACGACTGCTCGTGCTCGCAAACGGTGAGTATGGCAACCGTCTCGGCCGCATCGCGATCACGCTCGGCATCGACACGATCATCCACGACTCCGGCGAACTCGCACCTCCGGATCTTGGAAAACTGGATGCCGAACTCAGCGGCGATCCGACCATCACCCACGTCGTCTGCGTTCACAACGAGACCACCACCGGCATGATCAATCCGCTGGAGGCCATCGCCCACATCGTGAAACGCCACGAGCGGATCTTCCTCGTCGATTCGATGAGTGCTTTCGGCGGCATGCCGCTCGATGTCGCGGAACTCGGCATCGACTTCCTCGTTTCCTCGGCGAACAAGTGCATCCAGGGCGTGCCCGGCTTTGGCTTCGTGATCGCGAAAATCTCCGAACTTGAGAAATGCAAGGGCCGCTCTCGTTCGGTGTCGCTCGATCTTTATGAGCAGTGGCAGGGGATGCAAAAGGGCAAGGGCAAGTGGCGCTTCACCTCGCCGACGCACGTCGTCAGAGCCTTCGCCCAGGCGATGACCGAACTTCAGGAAGAAGGCGGAGTCGCGGCGCGTTATGCCCGCTATTCCGAAAACCAGCGCCGTCTCGTGAATGGCATGGAGTCGCTCGGTTTCCGCTGCGTGCTGCCGCATTCCTTGCACAGCCCGATCATCACCGGCTTCTACAATCCGGAGTCGCCCGACTATGATTTCATGAAGTTCTACGACCTGCTCAAGGAAAAGGGCTTCGTGATCTATCCGGGCAAGGTCACCGGCATCGACTCGTTCCGCATCGGCACGATCGGCCACGTGTTCCCGGAGGACATCGACCGCCTCATCGTCGCAATCAGCCAGTCGATGTACTGGGTGGAGTCTGAAACAAAAGTCGCCGCCCTCGCGTGATGATCCAGACGCTGTTCGACAACACGCCGGTCCCAGCGTCGCTGGAGCTGCCGCTGCATCCGCTGCCAAAGAGCGCCCGCGTGGTGATCCTCGGTGGCGGCATCGCCGGCATGGCGGCCGCCTATCATTTCGCGAAAGCGGGATGGCGCGACGTCATCGTGCTCGAACAGAACCGGATCGCGTCCGGCACCACCTGGCATTCCGCCGGGCAGGTCGGACAGCTGCGCACCAGCTCCGCACAGACGCGGGTCAACAAGGCCTCGGTCGAACTCTACGAACGCCTCCACGCCGAAACCGGCCACGACGCCGGCTGGCTGCCATGCGGTGGCCTGCAGATCGCCACGAATCCCGAACGCCTTCGTCAGCTTCAACGCAGCGTGGCGATGGCGGCGGTGTTCGGCGTCGAGGCGCGGATGATCACGCCCGAGGAGATCCTGAATTACTGGCCGATGATGAACATCGAGGATGTGCTCGGTGGCGTGCATCTGCCGGGGGATGGCCGCGTGTTGCCGGGTGAAACCGTGGTCGCCCTCGCGAAGGCGGCGATGGCGGGCGGGGTGAGGATTTTCGAACAAACCCGCTGCACCGGGCTGCTCAGCAAGCCAGGCCCCGCAGGCCGCCAGCGCATCACCGGAGTCCGCACGATGGATGGGGAGATCCAGTCCGAGTGGGTGGTCATGGCCGGCAACATGTGGATGCGCCAGCTCGGGCTCCAGCATGGCATCGACATTCCCGTTTATCCCTGCGAGCACCACTACGTCATCACTGAGCCGATCGAAGGCGTGACGCGGAACTGCCCCTGCTCGCGCGATCCCGATGCGGGGAACTATTTCCGCGCGCTTGATGACGGCAGCTTGAAACTCGGCGCGTTCAAGAAGCGCTCGAAGCCCTGGCAGATCGGCGATGCCGTGCCGGGAGACTTTTCCTTCGGCCTGTTGGAGCCGGATTGGCCGGATTTCGCCGAACCCTTCGCCTCGCATTGCCACCGACTGAAAGGCATCACGCGCGACAAGGTGGTGAAGTTCGTCAACGGCCCCGAAGCCTTCACGCCGGACAACAATTTCCTTATGGGCGAGCCGCACGGCACCGATGGCCTGTTCGTGCTCGGTGGCTGTAACTCCGCCGGCATTGCCTGCTCGGGCGGCGCGGCGCTTTATGCGGTGG
>JAIXVN010000043.1 GCA_027483005.1 Verrucomicrobiaceae bacterium | reverse complement strand
GTGGCGGCGAGGGTGATGAAGCCGGCTCCGGTCACGCCGCTGGCTCCTTTGGAGGTGAGCATGGCGACGAGAAGGAGTGAGATCTGATGTTGAAGGTCCAAAGGGGTGTTGGTCGCCTGGGCCAGGAACACGGCGGCCATCGCCATGTAGATGTTGGTGCCGTCGAGGTTGAAACTGTAGCCGGTGGGGATGATGACGCCGACCGTGGACCTGGTGCAGCCGAGGGCCTCCATTTTCCGGATCATGCCGGGCAGGGCGGTTTCGCTGGAACTGGTGCCAAGGACCAGCAGCAGCTCCTCCTTGATGTGGGCGAGAAAGCGGAAGATCGAGAAGCCGCTCCACCACGCGATGCCTCCGAGCACGATGAGGATGAAGAGCCCGGAGGTGAGGTAGAAGCCGGCCATCAGCGCGAGCAGCTTGTTGAGTGCACCCAGTCCGAAGCTGCCGACGGTGAAGCCCATCGCCCCGAAGGCTCCGATCGGCGCGGTCTTGACGATGATCGAAAGGATGCCGAAGAGCATTTCCGCCGTGCGGTCGAAGGCGTGGAGAAAGGGCTTGCCGCGCTCACCCATGGCCGAGATCGCGAAGGCACTGAGGATGGCGATGAACAGCACCTGGAGCAGGTCGCCGGAGACGAAGGCGTCGAAGAGGGTCTTCGGGATGATGTTGAGGAGGAACTCGACGGTGCTGAGCGAGTGGGCCTTTTCCGCGAATCCTCCTGCGACACTGCGGTCGAGGGTGGTGGGATCGATGTTGAATCCGGCTCCGGGCTTGAGGACGTTCACCACCACCAGTCCGATGATCAGCGCCAGCGTGGAGACGACTTCGAAGTAAAGCAGCGCCTTGAAACCGAGACGTCCGAACTTCTTCAAGTCACCCATCGAGGCGATGCCGTGGACGACCGTGCAGAACACGATCGGCGCGATCAGCATCTTCACCAGTTTGATGAACGCGTCGCCGAGGGGCTTGAGGGACACGCCGAGGCTCGGATAGAAATGCCCGACCACGATGCCGAGCCCAACCGCGATCAGCACCTGGATGTAGAGGATTCGATACCAAGGCAGGCGTGCGGTGGCGGTCATGGCGGAGGGTCTGTCGGGAACGACCGCGTTTCAAGCCCATCGCTCGAAGCTTGCCTGTGCCTCCGTCAGGCTCCTCAAGCCCATCGCATCTTCCGCATCAAGGATCCGCCCCCAAGGTGAGCGGCCCGACCTCCTCATTTCGGTGAGCGCCCTCCCTTGGTGGGGTGACAGTTCTTCCAGGCAATGAGGTGGCACGAGGACATCGCTTGGAAATCCCGTGCCCTTGCGGTTGGCTTCCACGCTGCTGTCTCCGCGCCAGTCATTCCGATGGCGGTCTCAGCGGACCTTCATGAGGGTTGCAAGGGTGGGGAACTGCTCCAGATGAAGATATCAACATCGTGGTCGTTGGGAACATCGCGTCAGCGGCCAGTTTCCAACGGCGGGTCCGCCACCCTGGGGATTGGATCGATCCTGATCAGCGCGTCTTCGAATCGTCCTCGATCCACTTCCACAGCGAGTCGAGACCGGCCTTGACCCTGGCTTTGGCTTCAGCGAGATCCCCACCGGGGGCGGCTTTGCCGAAGAGGTAGAACTTGATCTTTGGCTCGGTGCCGGAGGGACGGACGGCGAAGCTGCGGCCATCGGCAAGATCGACGAAGATCATCTTCTCCTTCGGCAGGAGGTCGCCTTCCTGGTCGAAGAGGTCCTGTTTCGAGAAATCGCGGATCTTTGCCACGGCCGAGCCATCGACCTGCTCCGGCGGATTCGCCGAATAAGAGTTGGCAAGCGACTGGATCTTCGCGGCACCGTCGGCCCCTTCCATGACGAGGGATTTCCCGCCTTCGAGGTGGTAGCCGTATTCGGTGTAGATCTCATCCAGCAGGGCGGGCAGGGTCTTGCCGACCGATTTCGCGTAGGCGGCGACTTCCGCAAACATCACGGCGGCGCCGTTGCCATCCTTGTCACGCACGGCGTCGGAGCCGAGGTAGCCGTAGCTTTCCTCGCCGCCGAAGATGAAGAAGCGCGAGTATTCGAGACGCAGGGCGCGGGTCTCGGATTCTGTTAGAGAGCGGTAGTCGCCCTTCTTGTCGGCCGGGATGGCATCCTCGTATTTCTTGAGTTTGGCGGCGATGTACTTGAAGCCGGTGAGCGTATCGACCAGGCCGATGCCGAATCCATCGGCGATCGCGGCCTGGAGTTCGGTGGTGACGTAGGTCTTGATCAGCAGGGCACGGTTGCGGGTGGTGTCATTAAGCCAGCCGAGGTCGAAGGCGGTCTTGACGCGATACCAGGCCATCAGGGAGCCGATCTGGTTGCCGGTGAGGAGCTGCATTTTCCCGGTGGCGTCGCGCACGGCGATGCCCATGCGGTCGCAGTCCGGGTCGGTGCCGATGACGATCTCCGCGCCTTCCTTTTCGGCGAGGTCCATGGCCATTTTCAAGGCAGGGGCGTTTTCGGGATTCGGCGACTCGACGGTGGGGAAACGGCCATCCTGGATGTCCTGTTCGGGCACGGTCAGGACCTCGAAGCCGAAGCCGCGGAGCATCGGCACGATGATGTGGCCACCAGTGCCGTGGAGGTTGGTGTAAACGACCTTGGTGGAGGAGCCGCTGAGCAGCTCGGGACGCATCAGCAGGGTCTTGAGGCGCTCGTTGTAGAGGGCGTCGAAGTCCTCGCCGAGGATGGTGAGCTTGCCTTGCTCGGCGGCAGGCAGGGCGTCGTAGCGCTCGCTGGTGATGGCATTGACCTCGGTGATGATGGCGGTGGCGTGGGGTTCCACGATCTGTGCGCCGTCGTTGAAGTAGGCCTTGAAGCCGTTGTCGGTGGAGGGGTTGTGGCTGGCGGTCAGGACCACTCCAGCATCGGCCCGCAGTTCACGGACGGCAAAGGAGAGCTCGGGGGTGGAGCGAGGGCCTTCGAAAAGATAGGCATCGGCCCCGAGGTCGGTGGAGACCTTGGCGCAGAACTCGGCGAAGTCGCGCGAGAAATGACGGGTGTCGTGGGCAAAGACGAGGACCGGCTTGCGATCCGGACCGGCGAAGCGCTTGGCATAGATCACCAGCCCCCGCACCGCGCGGCCGACGTTGTAGAAATTCATCGTGGCGGTGCCGGCGCAGGGATGCTCGGGGCGATCGTTCGGTCCGCCCTGGCCCTGCTCGACCGAGGTCACCACCTTGCCGATCGTCCGGCCGCGCAGGCCGCCGGTGCCGAAGGCAAAAAAAAAGAAAAAGCGGTCGTTCAGCTCCTCCCAGTTTCCGCCATC
>JAIXVN010000505.1 GCA_027483005.1 Verrucomicrobiaceae bacterium | reverse complement strand
GTATTGTGCCGTGGTGCCGCCGCCGAAATGGATCGTATCGAGCACTGCATCCGCCAAATGAAATCATTCAGAACCCGGGGTTCGGAAGCGCCCGCAAGGCGGGCCGCGCCATCCACACTGCCTCAACGCATCGTTGACGGGCTGGTTCTGTTCCTTCTTGGAGGGTCATTCGCCGCCATCCCGACCGCACGCGGAGCAGATCTTGTTTGGAACAACGGCAACGGCACGGGGCTATGGAATGCCACCGACGCAAACTGGTCCGGAGCGCCCTGGACGAATGCTCCATCCAGCAATGCATTTTTCACCTCCGTGGGTGGATCGGTCAGCCTCAGCGAACCCATCACCGCTGGAGCGGTGGTCCATGGCGGGACCGGATTCAATGCTCCTGCCTCCACGCTGACAGGTGGCAGCCTGCTTGCCTCCAGCTTGACGGTTCAAGGCAGGTCCAACAACTACGGCGCATACTACGCCAATCCGACGCTTACCCTGGCCGTGCCCGTGGTTTCAGTGGCGGGCGACATCGCGGTGGGCCGGGCGAACCTCGTCGTTTCCAGCGGAGCGGTGAGCGCCAACCGCATCGTCAGCGCCGCCGCCAGTGCCGACTGGGGACGGCTCGTGGTTTCCGGTGGCACCGTCACCGCCACCAACGGCGTGGACGGCTCGGTCAACACCGGAGCCACTTTCGCCATCGATTTGAACGGCGGCACTCTCCGCACCCCGTCGCTCCGCGTCGCTGATCGCGAATTTGGAACCGACAACGACGCATGGCTTACCTTCAATGGCGGCACGCTCGCGGCCACCGCCGACAACCCGGATTTCATCACGCTTTATGGCGGAAACCAGAACGCCTACATCGGCAATGGCGGGGCCGTCATCAATACGGATGGGCATGACATCGGCATCGACGTGAACCTCCTGGCCTCCGGTGTCGGTGGCCTCACCAAACTCGGTCTGGGGACCCTCACGCTTACCGGTTCCAACACTTACATCGGACCTACCACGGTTCATCAAGGCACCCTGCGGCTCACCCGACCGTCGTCGCGAGTGGAGGTCAAGCCCGGCGGCTTGTTGGATCTGGACTTCTCCGGCGGCAAGTCGGTCCGCGTGTTGGTCATCGACGGGGTCACCCTCGCGCCCGGAATCTACAATGCCACCACCCACCCCGGGCGCCTTGCCGGAACCGGCTCGCTGGTGGTCTCCGCCGGTTATTCGAATGCTCCGTGGCCCGGCCTGAGTGACGGCGTCTCCAGCTTCCGCCGGATGAGATACGGCTACTTCGTGCACTATGTCTTCGGCGGCACGCGCAAGTCCGATGGCAACTGGCCGAGCGATGCCAACGACATGGCCAACCGCTTCGATGCCACCGGCTTCGCCGACGATCTGCAATCGATGGGTGTTGAATATGTCATCTTCACCGCCTGGCATTACAACATGGTCTGTCTCTGGCCGAGCACGGCCATGGAACAATGGATGCCCGGCCACACCGTGAACCGCGACCTGCTGGGCGACCTGATCGACGCCGTGAAGGCCAAGGGCATCCGCGTCCTGTTTTACACTCATCCGCGCGACGGACATGACATGAACAGGGCCGATCAGATCACCACCGGCTGGGGCCCCGGTTCAGGCGGCTACGACCCGGACTGGAACCAATTCGACCGCGGAAAATGGAACCATTTCATCAATGACATCTACGCCGATCTGATCGACCGCTACGGCAGCCGCATCGACGGCATGTTCATCGACGAAGGCAGCCCGCTCGGCGACAGTTGGCGGGTGGTGGACTACCCGCGCCTGCGCCAGACGGTCAAGAGCCGCCAGCCGGACCTGTTGATGATGCAGAACTTTTACGGCACCCCCTACAGTTGTGACATCGGTGCCACCGAGGTGAGTTATTGGCAATCCTGGGTGCCGGGAACGAATCCCAACAACTGGCCCGCCACGGGACGTCCGATGTCGATGGTCATGGGCGGCAATTGGTCCGCCACCCAGGTGCCGGGAATCTATACGCCGCGCTACAACACGGCGGAAATGTTCCGCATGACCGTGCTGCGCGCCGGGGTGAATTCCACCGATGGCGGCGGCGTCAATTGGGCTTCCGGCCCGTATGCCGGCGGCGGTTGGGAAACCGGGGTGCTCGAACAGATGCAGGAGATCGGCTCGTGGATCGCGCCGATCCGCGCATCGATTTGCGACACCTTTCCGAGCCAGTCGTGGATCACTCCGCCGAACTCCACCATCAACAGTCTCTCGAACGGCATCGTCGCCACCCGCTCCGCCACCGATGGCCGCGAGTTCATCCACGTGCTCACACCGCCCTCTGGAAACAGTCTGACCGTCCCCGCGCCGGCCGACGGCAGGGGATACGCCTCCGCCAAGCTCTTGGAATCCGGTCACCCGGTGGATCTTGTTAGAAATGGAAATGGCAGCCTCACCCTGACCTTGCAAAGCGGTGACTCCTGGAGTCCCCGCAGCACGGCCATCGCCCTGATGCCCGTCTCCGTCACCTGGAATGGCAATGGCGGCGAAGCGGGACCTGGCACCGCCGCGTGGTCGGAAACGGTGGATCATTTCACCGGCGGCGTGCCGACCGGGACCCGTTTCCGCTCCGGTGACAACGTGGACTTCAACGGGCTGGGCGCGTCCACCGTGGTTCCATGGGCCTCGGACCTCGACGTCGGTGAGCTCCGTTTCTCGGCCAAGGACTATCAGATCCAGCCGTCGGGACCCACCATCCTCACTCTGGCCAGCGGACGCATCGACGTGGCCGATGGAATCACCGCTTCGTTCGTGGACAGCGGCTCGGGCGGACCGTTGAAACTGGCGGGAAGCGCCGGGCTATTGAAAACCGGAGCCGGCACGCTGGTGCTCGATCTTGCTTCCGAAATCAGCGGCAACACGGCCCTAACGGAAGGCATCGTCTCGGTCCGCAGCGGTGCCCTCGGCAATCAGGGCAATATCCTCTTCGATGGCGGAACCCTGCGCATGCTGCCCGGAAACCAGGAAGATCTTTCAAGCCGGATCCGCCATGGCAAGGCATCGATCCGGATTGATACCGGTGGCAACCACCTGGTCTGGGCCACCCCGCTTCATTCGAGCAATGCCGGTGGCCTGATCAAGCTCGGCGGCGGCACGCTTTCCCTGGCGGGGGGACCGCAAGTCACGGATTCCTTCAGCATCGGGTCCGGCACGCTCAAGCTCTCACCCGCCACCACCGGCAGTGTTTCGGTTCCCAACTCAGGATTTGAAGTTCCCGCCTACGCTCCGCAGGGCTGGTCCTACCATCCCACGGGCACGAATTGGACCTTCAGTTCGTCGAGCGGCACGGCATCCAACAATACGCCCTGGCTCAGCACATCGCCGCAAGGGGTGCAGGTCGCTTATCTTCAAAACAACGGTTCCATGAGCGCGGCGGTGACCGCCAGTGCCGACGGGGCCTATCGTCTTTCCTTCCTGGCCGCAAACCGCCCCGGCTATCCGTCCACCGGACTGTTGGTGAAGCTGGATGGAGTGCAGCTCGCGGCTTGCACGCCCGGCCAGATCGGCAGCGGCGGGGACTTCAATCGCTTCGAACTCCCCGCCATCCGCATCACCGCCGGCAGCCACACGCTTTCCTTTCATGGCCAACAGAACGGACCGGACAGCGACACCCTCATCGACGACATCCGCTTCACCGGTGCCGAAGCCGGGGCCCTGTCCAATGGCACGAATCTCGCCCTGACAGGATCGGGTTCGATCTTCGATCCCGGCCCATCCACGGTGACGCTCGCATCCTTGGCGGGAGTCGTGGGAAGCTCGGTTCATCTGGCCGGCACCAGTTTGCTCATCAGCGGAAACGATCATGAGGCCACGTTCGCCGGAACTCTGGAAGGCAGCGGATCGGTCACGGTCAATGGCACGCTTCGCCTCGTCGGCGATGCCGCTCTCAGTTTCACCGGCACCTTCACCAACAACGGCATCCTCGACCTCATGACCTGGAACGGCACCTTGCCCGTCGGCTTCGTCAACAACGGCATCGTGCTTGATCGAAGCAAGGTCCGGGTGAGTTCCATCCTTCAATCAGGAGACTCCTTCACGGTGAAAATCGCCGGATACACCGGCCACACCTATCAACTCCAGCGCTGTGATGATCTTTCCGGCCCCTGGCAGAATCTCGGCTCCCCGCAGCCCGGTGCCGGAGCGGAACTGATCTTCACTGATCCCGCTGACGTGTTGTTGCCGCGCCGTTTTTACCGCATCGCAGTCAGTCCCTGACCACTGGATTTTCAATCATTGCAGCCACTCATGAATCAAACCAGGACGCTTGCTCTCCTCGCCGCTGCGATCTTTTCGCTGGGGGGGGGCTCATCCGTCATCGCCGCTGAAATCGCAGGCGGCAACGGCGGTTTTGAGACCAACAATGCCAACGCCGTTGCACCTGTTGCCACCGGCTATTGGTTCGCCAATCAGGTTTCCATCCCCGGCTGGTCCTTCAACAACACCGCGCGCTGGTTCCAGTCCTCGACCGCCGGTTTCGGGGCGACTCGCAGCGGTTCCTACGCCTTGAACCTCTGCAGCGCCGGCAACGCCTACAACGCCAACACCCAGCTCACGGGCCTTGTCAGCGGCACGTCCTATCGCGTTTCAGTGTATGTCTCGCGGCGAAATTTGACAACATCGGGCGATACGCTATCCGCCAGCGTGGATACCAGTGGCGCGCCGACGGCGAAGAACGTCACCTTCGCTGAGCTTCCAGCGGTTGGCAGTGGGAATACCGACGTCAGTTATGCGTTGCAAACGGTGGACTTCACCGCGACCGCCACCACGCACACCCTGAGCGTTACCGCCAATTCCTACTTTGGCTTCATGCTCGATGATTTCACGATCAGCGAAGTCGTGATTCCTCCCTCGCCTCCGGCGGTCGCGGGCGGCAACGGTGGATTTGAAACCAACAACGCTCCCTCCGTCACACCGGCTGCCACCGGGTATTGGCTCGCCAATCAGGTTTCCATCCCCGGGTGGTCCTTCACCAACACCGCGCGCTGGTTCATGTCCTCCGCCTCCACTTTCGGAGCGCCGCGCGGCGGTTCCTACGCGATGAACATCTGCAGCGCCGGCAATACCTACAGCGCCACCGCTCAACTGAGCGGCTTGGTCAGCGGTTCGTCCTATCGCGTTTCATTCTATGCATCGCGGAGAAATCTGACGACAGCGGGTGATTCACTCACCGCCAGTGTCAATACCAGCGGCGCTCCTACAGCGAGGAACGTCGCCTTCGCCGAGCTTCCTGCGGTTGGAAGCAACAACACCGACGTCAACTACGCGCTGCAAACGCTGGACTTCACCGCGACCTCCGCGACCCACACGCTGAGCATCGCCGCCAATTCCTACTTCGGCTTCATGCTCGATGACTTCTCGATCAGTGAGATCGTGATCCCGCCCACTCCTCCGGGCACCTTGGCGGATTACAATGAAGTCTGGACCACCCCGAGCACCTACTCCTGGGAATCGATGCCGCTCGGCAATGGCGAAACCACGCTCAACCTCTGGGTCGAGGGAAATGGCGACCTGTTGTTTTACATCGGCCGCTCGGACGCCGAGAGCGAAGGCAACACCAACATCAAGCTCGGTCGCGTGCGGGTGAAACTCTCGCCCAATCCCTTCGCCACCGGACAACCATTCAATCAGACTCTCGATCTGGCCACCGGCCGCATCCTCATCACGGCGGGAAATCCCGGCAGCCAGACGCGTCTGCAAGCCTGGGTGGACGCGAACCATCCCGTCATCCGCGTGACGGGCGACAGCGATGCTGCGGTTTCGGTGGAGGCCTCCTACGAGATGGACCTGCGCACGCTGAATACCGCCACGGCCATCGCGGACGGGCACCAGGGCGACTATCTTCTCAACGATGGGGTGAATGCCATCACCTGGTATCACCGCAACCGCGCCTCCGCGTTTTACAACAATCTCACTTCCGAAGGGCTCACCAACTCGCTTGCCACCATGCAGGATCCGATCATGAACCGCACCTTCGGCGGCCGGATGAACGGTGCCGGCATGACCCGCAGCGGTGCGCAGAAGCTTGTTCGAAACAGCACCACCAGCATCGACCTGGCCATCGACGTCCAAGCCGGCGTCTATCCGACCAGCAGCAATTGGAAGACCGCTCTCGAAGCGTTGGCCACCGCACGGGCCGCACGGAATGCCGCTGCTGATCTTACCGCGCACCGGAACTGGTGGACCGCATTCTGGAACCGCAGTTACCTCCACCTCGGCGGCAGCAACAACCAGCCCCGTCTCATCTCGAAGTACTACGCCCACCAGAGATTCATCAACGCCTGCACCACCCGCGGCGAGTATCCCACGCCGTTCAACGGCTCCACGCTGACCATGGACCGCCCGGTCGGTTATCCCAGCTTCTTCGGCATCAGCGCCAATGCCCAGAATGCCGATTACCGCGATTGGAACGGGAACCGACTCTTCTGGCAGAACACCCGGCACATCTATTGGCCGATGCTCACCAGCGGCGACTACGACATGACCGAACAGATCTCCCGCTACTGCCGCAGCATCCTGCCCCTCTGCCGCGAGCGCGCCATGGTCCATGAAAACAATCCCGGCATACTGCTCTACGAGGGCACCGGTGTCGGTGGCGACTGCGTTTTCGGCAGGAGCATCCCCGAGCACCTGACCGAGCATCGCGGAGGCATGACCGACCTGGCGATTCTGCTGGCTGATATCTACGACCACACGCGCGACCAAACGCTTTTCACCGACACCTATCAGCCCTGGGCCGATGCGGTCGTGACCTTCTTCGAGCACAAGTTCCCCAACCGCGATGCCCAAGGCAGAATTCTGTTAGCCCCTTCCGCCGCGGTGGAAACCTACAAGAATTCGACCAATTCCGCGCCTGAGGTTGGACCGCTGCGCCGCATCCTCTCCGACCTGCTCCGGCTCGATCCGGGCACGCTCACGCCCGCCCAGCGCAGGCGTTATCAAGCCCTGCTGGCAAGCATGCCGCAGCCGCCTCTGAAAACCGTGCTGAACCAGCCGATGCTCGGCGTCTATCAGACCGGCGACGCCGGGCGCGACATGATCGAAACGCCATCACTCTACAGCGTGTGGCCCGCCCGCGAGGCTGGCCTCGGCAGACTCTCGCTCCTTGCTGCGGGCCGTCGTGACCATGGCACGCGCATGGTCACCTTCGACGGCACGCCGGGTAGCTCCTCCGAATCCGGGGGCTGGCTTTACACCCCGACAGTGGCCGCTCAACTCAACCTGCCGCAGCAGGCGAAACTCCACGCCCTGCGCAATTTCCTCGAGCCAACTCCCAGCACCGTAGGCATCGGCTCCCAAACCATCTCCAATCCCTATCCCGGCAAGCCGCGCTTCCATGCGTTCTGGGAGAGCCGCTTCGATTACATCCCGGACCAATGCCACGGTGGATCCACCATTCACGGCTTGGAATACATGATCGTCCAATCCCAAGGCAACAAGGTCTACCTCTTTCCCGCCTGGCCGGAAGAATGGGATGTGAATTTCAAGGTGCATGCCGCGCAAAACACCGTGCTCGAAGGCGTCTATCGGAACGGCGTGCTGCAATCGCTCACCGTCACCCCGTCCTCGCGTGCGGCCGATGTAATCAACATGGCCACCGCCGCCAACCGCGTCCGTGGCATTGTCGGCACTTGTGTTGCAGATACCAATTACCTGTTAAGCTTGCCTGCGATGCGTGACGGTTTGCCCGCCGTGGTCGCCGCCACCGCTTCTCCGGTCACAGGCTCATGGTTTTCCCAATACGGCACCACGCTGAATGGAGTTCTGGCAGGTCCCTTTGTCGCCGGCGACTGGGGTGGCAGCATGGCCAAGGGGAATTCGATCCATCTCCACATCCTCGAATGGCCCGGTGAAACGCTGACCCTGCCCCCACTCGCGCTCGGCCGTCAGATCGTAGGCAACACCGTGCTCACCGGCGGCACCGCCATCGTCACGCAATCCGCCACGGGAGTTGCCATCACTCTACCTGCTGCCAATCGCGATCCGATCGACACCATCATCCGACTTGATCTCAACGGCAGCGCCGAGGCACTCGCCCGCCATCAACCCTACATCGGTTCCACCACCAGCGGCATGACCGCCAGCGCCAGTGCTGCAAGTGGCGGATACGAAGCTGCCAAGGCCTGCGATGCCGATGCCGCCACCTCCTGGCGTCACGGCGCGGGCTCCGGCACGCTTACCATTCCATTCGCAAGCCCGCGCAACCTCAACCGGATCGACGTCCAGTTCGACAACGGAGCTTCGGTTTCCGGCCAGAACATCAGCGTCACGCTGGAAGCTCAAAGCCCGTCCGGAAGCTGGTCCACGCTCTGGACCGGCACGTCCTACACCCAGGTGCTCAGCCGTCCGCTCGAACCCGTCCAGGCCACCGCCATCCGGCTCACCACCAATGCGCAGGGGGTTCGCCAGATGGACGCCTTCGTCGAGCCTCCGCCCTACACCCGCAGCGATGACGGCAGCACGGGAAGCACAACGATTGAGGTGCCCACCTATGACGCCCTGTTCCGCGAGTCGCTGACCGGACGATCGGATCTCGTGAAAACCGGCTCCGGCACGCTCTCCTTGATCGACGCCGCCACGCATTCCGGAGCCACGCGCATTGTGGGCGGCACGCTCTTGCTCCACCCGCCGCTCAGCGCGCCCACTCCCGGATTTGCCCGACGTTTCGACGCCTCCACGCTCGCCTTGTCCAATGGGGCCACCGTCCCGCAGTGGAACGACCTGAGTTCTAACAGCGCCCATGCCACAGCTCAAACCGGACGTCCACCGACCTTCATCGCCAACGCGCTCAACGGTCGCGGAGTGCTCAGATTCACCGGCAGCGCCGCCAACACCAGCCAGAGCCTCAACTTCACCCGCGACTCCTCCATCCGCACTGTTTTCTCGATCTTCCGTGGAGCGAGCTTCCTCATCACCGACAGGGATGCATGTCATTTCCATCGGCCCGACGATATCAATGCGGCCTCACCGATCTGGGCTCCGGCGGCCAACGGATGGAACAGTCCCTACGTGCTCAATGGCAAGACCTGGGTCAACGGCGCGCAGGTGGATGGCAGCACCTCACCCTTGCCCACGTCTTCTAACAGCGGCTTCAACCTGATCACCGTGTCCACCGCCGGTCCCACCTGGGCGGACGGCTTCAACCGCGATCGAATCTATCACGCTGGCAATCAGGATCAGGCGGAAGTGATTCTCTACGACAACACCCTAACCGAAATCCAGCGCCTCGGCACCGAGCGCTACCTGCGCGCCAAGTGGTTCGGCGAAGCGCCGGTTTCCAGCATCCTGCCTGCGGGGACCGCGCTTTCGGTGGAGAACACCGCCACGTTCGAGCTCAACGGCGCGAGCCAGACGGTCGCCTCGCTCGCCCTCTCGCCCGGTGCGATCGTTAACCTCAACGGCGGCAGCCTCACCATCGCGGGCAGTTCCGGAAGCGCTGTCATTCAGGGCTCAATCACCGGTAGCGGTTCCCTGAACAATGCAGGCACGCTGCGTCTAGTGGGAGATGCGTCACTCTCATTCACCGGCACCTTCACCAACACCGGTGTGCTTGACCTCATGACATGGAAGGGTGCGCTGCCCGCCGGATTCATCAACAACGGCATCGTGCTCGACCGCAGCAATGTCCGGGTGAACTCCTTTCTCAAATCGGGGAGCTCGTTCACGGTGAGAATCACCGGATACACCGGCCACAACTATCAACTCCAGAGCTGTGATGATCTATCCGGTCCATGGCAAAACATCGGCTCCGCACAGCCCGGAAGCGGGGCGGAACTGGAATTCATCGACGCCACCGGCGTGAGTCAGCCACGCCGTTTCTATCGGATTTTGGTGAACCCATGAATCGTCCGGGGTGTGGATCTGCCGCACCTCATATCCATTGAATGAACCCAACTTCCACGGCCTGCATGATTCCAGCAATCATCCGTCTCCTGCTTGCAGCAAGGCTTGCTACCCTGGCGCTGGCCGGGACGATTTATTTCGACGACTTCAACGATCGGCAGAACATCAACCAGGGAGCGCCCTACACCCAGTCGCTCGCAGGATCGGTTCCAACCACGCGCAGCGGAGCTTTCGGTGGAAGCTCCTCCGCCACTTGGCTCGCCGCCGTGGAAACCGGGGGCTGGGGCCAGCGAGATTCTGGCAACAACAACGTCGCCACGCCGACCAGCAGCAACTTCCTTCCTCTCTCACCGGTCGCCAGCCAGAACTACACGATCGAGGCAACGATCGACACCACCGCTCTCGCCGGTGCCGATCCGGGTGGCACCAGTTCCTGGTTCACTCTCGGTTTCACCAGTAGCCAGCACAACTGGAATGGTGCCGATGCGGCCACCATCGCCACCGGCCAGTTGGTCCGCTTCAACTCCAACCAGTCCGCCACGATCACCTACACGGTCAGCGGGGCTGATCTGGTGGCGGCGGGTGTTCAATACGTCGGCTGGATCACCGACCACGCGGGCGTCGTCAACCTGAACAGCCAGAAACAGGTTACCATCGACAACTTCAAGCTCACCTCCACGACGGCGATTCCGGAAGTTGTTTACAACGGCAACGGCAACACCTCCGGGAGTGTGCCCGTCGATCCCAACAGCCCCTACACGTCTGGAGCGACGGTCACCGTGCTCGGCAACACGGGCAGTCTGGAGAGAGCGGCTTTCGTGTTCAGTGGCTGGAACACCTCCGCCGACGGCAGTGGAACGACCTATCAACCCGGCAATTTTTTCACGATCTCCAGCAACACCCTCTTGTTTGCGAAATGGACGACAGCGCCTGATGGGGTCTGGGACAACGGCAGCGGCAGCCGCAACTGGAACACCACGGATGCGAACTGGTCCGGTGC
>JAIXVN010000585.1 GCA_027483005.1 Verrucomicrobiaceae bacterium | reverse complement strand
TGCCTCCGCCCTCACCTCCGGCACCTGGACGCTGGAAAGCGTGACCTCGCTCTCCGGTGCCTACGGTTCCACCTTCCAGGTCCTCAGTGGCAGCACCGCGTGGACCGTGACGGGAGACAAGTGGTCCAAGACCGTCGGTGCGAAAACCTACACCTTCGACGAAACCACCGGCGTCCTCACCCTCACCTCAGACGGCTTCGATTCCTGGATCGCAAGCAAGGGCCTCACCGGTCTGGACGCCGCCTTCGATGCCGACCCTGACAATGACGGAATCGACAACGGTCTTGAGTTCGTCCTCGGTGGCGAACCGAATCCCGCCAACCCAAGCACCAACTCCGCTTCACTCCTCCCTATCGTCTCCCAATCCTCCGGTGACCTGATCTTCACCTTCAAGCGCAAGGACCTCTCGGAATCCGGCCTCACGTTGAAGTTCCAATGGTCCACGGACCTGACCTTCCCGTCACCCGCCAATGACATTTCAATTGGTGCAGCGGATTCGACCACCGACACCATCACGGTCGATGTCACCGAGGACAGCCCGGATGCCGATACCGACACGATTGTCATCACCGTGCCCGCCGCCAAGGCAAGCAGTGGCAAGCTTTTCGGGCGTCTCAATGCAGCAATGATCCCGTAAGACCATTCCAGGAATCCCAATGCTATCCGGGGAAACCAGGCATGAAACAAAAACCAAATCCCTTCCTTGCCGCCCTCGCGTTTGTGACCGCCTTGATTGCCGTCCCTGTCGCGAACGCTGCCGACCGCATTTGGGACGCGACGACCAATACCACTTGGAACACTTCCACCGCGAACTGGAGCTCGCTTGCTTTCACAAATGGTGACAATGCCATCTTCAGCACCGTCAGCACCAAAGGGGCTCTGACCCTTGGCTCCAGCGTCACCCCGCTCAATCTTCGATCCAACGGAGTGAACGCCCCAGCCACCACCACGATCACCGGCGCGGCGGTTTTTCCCTGGCCTTGGGTAGCGGCACTGCGAGGTCCCCGGTCGTTCGACCCCGGCCACGCAGCGCTGCCGACGCGGAGCCCTTTCATGCTTGCCTGCCCCGGCCACCCTCTGCCCTCAAGAAACGAAGCGGAGAATGCATTCCTTTTCTCGCAAAATCGGAATCCATGACAGGCATGGTCGAAACCTACACGATCAAAACGCCTGTTGATGTGATGGTTCAGGTGGAATCATGCAATCGCGAATGATCGCTTGAGGTGATCAAGGTTCGCCTCGGGTCGCTTAAATCTTCCCGAATCCGGAAATGACCGGGGTCTGCCATTCACCAGCTACCTCTCGGGCCAGGCGATGGCTGCGGGAGCCAGCGGGATGCCATTCACGGTCACGGCAAGTTTCTCGCCGACAGGGGTGATCGGCTTTTTGTCCAGCACCTTGCCTCGACTGATCACCGCGACGCTGCGCGGCTGGCTGCCCTCTGGAACGTTCACGTGAAACTTGTTCATGAAGGGGCCACCGAGCCGCGAGTTCGCAAGGCGGAAGCGCAGCAGGCCGGTGCGGGTCTCGACTTGCAGCTCGCAGTCATTCGCCGCATTCACCGAGTTGCCTTCGTCGGCGTAGCAGAAACCGTAGGCACCGTGCAGCGCCGGGTAGATGTAGGAGCGCAATTGACCGGTCGGGTCGTAGTAACCCACCAAGGTGACCACCGGCACGCCGAAGGCTCTTGGCTTTCGTTCGGGAGGTGGCTCGACGATGGCTCCCTCTTTCCAGCTCTTGCCGTCGGAGGTGTAGCGCTTGTTGAAGCCCCGCGCGACCTCGACCTGCTGGCCGTCGGCGAAAAGCACGCTGGAATACCCGGCCCCGTGATCGATCGAGACGATCCGTCCGCGGTTCGCCGCCGAGGCAGGTGGGAGGTGGATCTCGCGGGTCCAGTTGCCATCGGCCATCGCCACCGTCACGCGATCGTATTCCGCGAGCAATCCGGCGAGCGCGGCCTCGCTGAGATCATTCACTGGAGCGTTGATTTCACGCCTCACCTCGACGCTGTGACGGTATGGCTCCATCCGCGCGGTGTCCGGATTCCATTTGCTGAAGCCGGTCGGCGAGGCGGCATCGAAGACGGCCTTGCTTTCGAGGAACCTCTGGATGATCGCCGCAGTGTAGGGCGTGTAGAGGGTGAAGCGGTTGAAGCCCGAGAACGGTGCACCGCCGGCCATGGCATCAAGACCGAAGGAGCGGCCGTCGAAGGGCGCCTGGCATTCCTTCTCCACGCATGTCTCCTGGCCACTGCGAATCGGGGCGAAGTTCGGGATGAAGCGGCCCTTGTCCACGTCCCAGCCCCAGGTGGAGTTCATCTGGTCGGCAGGACGATGCACCGAGCCATTGAAGCCGCCGACGTAATGTCCGAGCCCGTAGTTGTGCCCCACTTCATGACTGAGTTCGTTGCCGATCGATTCATCAAGCGTCACGATCCCGCCACCGCCCGAGCCGCCGTGCACCTGGATGCCGTTCGCGTATCTGCCCCGGTTGTTGTGCGCGGCGAGCTGCGCCACCACATAGGGGTGGGTGTCCTCCCCCTGTCCGGAACTACTATTGATCCCGTAATTCGCATTGTCGATGCCGTGGGAGATCAGCTCCTTGCCGATGCTCTGACGCATGGTGCCGGAATGCCAGCCACCCTCGCTGTCATCGAGATCGGTCAACAACCTGCCGCTGGGCAGCATCACTTCCGGGAGAGAAAGCGGCGCGTATTGGGACACAATGAGCCTGCTCGTTGGCAGGGTCTGGAGATACTCCCGATGGGCCTCCGGGTCTTTGGCGAAAGCAAAGGCAGCTCGGGGCGTGGTCAGCATGCCGATGTCGATGGTGTGGATGAGGAGCTGCGTCGGCGCGCCCACGTTCAGCCCCTTGAGCTCACCGGACAGCGTTCCCTGGCGGAATTCCAGCGTCAGCCCGGGAGCGATCCAGGCTGCCGGCAGCGCGCCGCTCCAGGTGTGCTCCGCGTAGATGAGGTTGTTGTTCTCCAGATCGCCATCCCGGAACCACTGGCCATCCACGCATTTGAACACCAGGCTTTGCCCACGCGACAAGGCCGCCTGCCGACCGCTGTAATGGACGGTGGACCCGTAGCCCGCTTGCGACTTGGTGCGGATCACCTTCCCGTCCAGTGCCGGGTCTTTCGGGAGATGGATATCGCGCACCCACTGGCCATCGGTCGTCTCGATTTCCACCAGCGCATGGCGACGCAACTCCTCGAGCAGGAACGCCCCGCTCGGGTCGCCGAGTTTTCCCAGATCGCCGCCGTCGCGAAGGATGCCGGTGGTGCCGCTTTTCGGAGTGAAATCGATCACCTCGACCGGCGCGCCATCGATGAAATAGGCGGTCTTTGGCAGCAGCTTGGGCGGGTTGAGATTCAGGGTGCCGAGCGGTCGACGGTCACGATCGCGCGCCACGACCGCCATCGGCGTCGTGTCATCCGGCTTCACGGGTCGCACCAGCAGCAGGCTTTTGCGCTGGCTGGTGAGGTGGGGCTGGGAGTCGCCCTCGCGCGCCTTCACCGGCAAGATCTGGCTCTGGGCAAAGAGCACCTGTGCCGCGAGCGAGCCCTCCAGGTCATTGGTCGGCGGAGTGGCATTGAACACGAGTGGACTGGCCGCATGAAGCGAGCCGGGCCAGAAGCCGCAGAGGAGCGCTGAGCCCATCAGTCCGATGGTTGGCAGAAGGGGTTTGGACATCATGGAAACTGGGGCTTCTTCTTTTGAGGTGAAATCTGTCGGGAGAGGCGCAGGGAACGCAAAAATCCTCAATCATTTTTCAGAGCATGTACTGAGCCACGACGGAGACAGGTCCGACCGCCACTCGCGCATGGCCAAGCCCCTCGACATCCGCGAAGCCCCGGTGAAGGTCCTGCACCAGCGCCAGATCGTCCTGCTCAGGGAATGGCGTGAACTCCTCGCTGTAATGCTCCCTCCAAAATTGGACAGCCTTTAGTGATGTTCAGGCTGCGGATTTGCAGAGGTGTTGGTGGCGTTGGCTTGCGTCGCGGTCATCCCCAGATAGCAGACATTTCGCGAAGGACAGCTGACGTTCCCATCGAATCGGCACCGACGGTGGGTCAGTCGCTTACAGGATGATCAAGAGGCGAACAGGGGCCTATTCACGACTGCAACCAGTCTTCCAGGATCAGGCCGGGAACGCGGGAGAATTCGTGCGTGTTGTGGGTGACGAGAGTCCCGCCCGCAGCCCGGGTGATCGCGGCGATCCAAAGGTCCGGCTGGCTGATGAGGGCGCCTGACTTCTCAAGCATGCCACGGATGTCCACGTAGTGCTCCACTGCCGCGTGGTCTGGCCACGCGATGGCGAATGGCCGGAGGATGTTGTCCACTTGAAGCGCGTGATGCTCAGGCCGAGCGCTTTTTGCCGCTCCGAGCTTCAGTTCGGCGAGCACTTGGAACGGGACTAGAATTTCACCCGGTGGATGGTGAAGGAACTTTTCCCGGACATGATCGGCGCGCCCACGCAGGCACGCGACGAAGATGTTGGTATCGATGAACCGGGCCATTACGAGGCGGCATCAAGGGATTCCACTGCGGTGGGTAGGACGCGCTCCGGAGCAGCAAAGGAAGGATCGGCGATGGAACCGAATGCCGCCATCCATTCAGCGGAGTAGGACGCGGACGGAATCTCACCCGCATCGGCGGCGAGGCGACCGAGTTGCTCAGCAGCCCAGTCCGACAACGGCTTGCGATGGTGCGCGGCGAGGGCATCAAGACGCAGCTTCAGCCGATCATCAAGATTCAGAACGAGGGTGCTCACGAATGACAAGATAAGGGAATCCCCCGTGGTTTCAAGGACCAAAGCCGGTCCGCCCTGAGGACGTATGGCAGAGAGCCGCGGCAATACCAGTTCCGAAGAACAAGCATCATCAGCGGCAGGTCGAGAAAACGGGTGGAGGATGAATGCTCTGACAAGTGACGAAGAACGTCGGAGGCTTTCATTCGCTTGCAGAGCATTCCTCCGACATGTCCGATCCAATCAACGCCGCGCTGGTCACCGACAAAAAACTGCGGACCCGCTTCATGGACATCATCGACGCCGAGTTCGAACGCACTCGCTCCCTGCTCACCGAATTCTTCGACGGAGAAATGTCCGAGCGCCGTCCGCGCATGGCCGAGACTCTCGACATCCGCGAGGACCCGCTGAAAGGCCTCCACCAGCGTGAGATCGTCCTGCTCAGGGAACGGTGTGAACAACTCGCCGCCGGTCGCCAACACGAAGCGATCACTCTGATTCCCGCCCTCCTGCTCTCCATCAACGGCATCGCCTGCGGCCTGCGCATCGCCGGTTGAGAGCCCCCTTTCCTCAACGTCCCAAATAGTGATCCAGCCCGTTCAGAAACATCTGCACGGACACCATCACCAGCACCATGCCCATCAGCCGTTCGACCGCGATGGTTCCTCTTTCCTTCAGCACCCGTGAAATCGCCGGGGCGAACATCAGGATCGCCGACGTGATGCCCCAGGCGACCAGCATCGCCACCAGCCAGTCGGTCATCTTGTGGGGCTCCGAACTCACCAGCACCAACAAGGTCGCCAGCACCGAAGGCCCGGCCATCAGCGG
>JAIXVN010000429.1 GCA_027483005.1 Verrucomicrobiaceae bacterium | reverse complement strand
GGATTGTGGATCTTGAAACCCGCGTCGGAAAGCGCATCGGAGTAGTCGATCTCGCAGCCGCTGAGGCGTTCCACGCTGTCGCCCGCCACGATGACCCTGGCCCCGAAGGACTCGACCGTCACATCCCCGTCCTGGGGCTCGGCCACCGCCATTTCATACTGCCACCCGGCACAGCCTCCACGTCGGACGGCCAAACGCAGCCCGCAGGACCCGGATGCCCCCTTGTTCTCAAGCAGCGACCGCAATTCAACAGCGGCTTTCTCGGTCAGCGTGATCATGACGCAGCAGTGATACGAGGGCCCGCGTGAGGTGCCAGCGGAAAGTTTCGCCACCTGCCAAAGTCGTGCCCGGAACACGGATCGCTGTCGGCTGTTCCGCGCCTGCGAGGAAGCGGAAAGCCGGCTCGAACCCCGCGCCGCCCCAATGGCTGCCAGGTTCGCCAGCGGCTTCACCGACGCCTTCCAGCCAGCAGCCCGTACCGTGGGCTGAACAGGTAGGCGGCCACAAACAGGATCCCCAAAAGGATCACGATCGCCGGCCCCGGGGCGATGCCGATCGTCGAGGACAACACGACGGCCAGGGCCGAGCCCAGCGAGCCAATAAGGCCTCCGCCCCAGAACAGAGCGGAGGTTTTGTCCGTGAGAAGGGAAACGGTGGCGGCCGGAGCGACCAGCAGTCCGACGGAGAGCACGCAACCAACGGCCTGGAGCGAGGAGACCAGGGACAGCACCAGCAGCCCGAAAAGGAGATACTGGATGAACCTGACCGGCACTCCCTGGGCGGCGGCGACGTTTGGTTCGAAGAGGGTCAGCAGGATCGGTCGCATCAGCAGGCTGGTGGAGATCAGGACGATGGCCCCGGTGGCATACGAAATGAGCAGGTCGCCATTGCCGACTGCGACGATGTTTCCAAACAGCCAGTCCTCGAGTTGCTGGCGGGTCTTGAGCAGCGGCAGCACGGCCACGCCGACCGCGAAGGCCGCCGTGTAGAGGACGGCCAGTGCGGTGCCTTGTTCGACGCGATGACCTCGGGAAACCGCCACCGAGCCGAGGCCGACGAGCAGCGCCGCGAACAAGGCACCGGCGAAGGCGTTCCATTGGGTCAGCGCGCCGGTGGCGAGAATGGCCAGGGCGATTCCGGGCAGCATCGTGTGGGAAAGCGCGCTGACCGAAAGGGCGCTGCGTCTCAGCACCACGAAGCCGCTGAAGAAGCCGTTGGCGAAACCGATGAAGGCGGCCGCCGCGAGGGCTCGCTGATAGAAGGGATTGGAAAGGAGTTCCACGTTGAATAATGTTAGACGCTGGCCTTTTCGGCATCGAAGACTTCGTGGATCACGGTCGGCGTGAGGACTTCATCGACGGGGCCGAAGCCGCGTTGGCCGGTTTTCAGGACCAGCACCTCGTCGAACAGCCGCGAGGTCGAATCGAGGTCGTGATGCGAGGCGATCACGAGCCGACCCTCGTGCGAAAGCTTTCCAAGCAGATCCGCCAACATCCGCGACGCCTGCCGGTCGAGACCGGTGAAAGGCTCGTCCAAAAGCAGCACGTGAGCCTCCTGGGCCAGCGCGCGTGCAAGGAAGGCCCGTTGCTGCTGGCCACCGGAAAGCTCGCGGATCTGGCGTTGCTGGAGGTCGAGCAGGCCAAGCGATTCGAGGGCCAGATCCACCGCCTGCCCGTCGGCGGCCGAGAACGTCCGCCACCAGCCGGTTTGCGGGTAGCGCCCCATTTCCACCAAGCCACGAACCGTGATCGGAAAGGCCCAGTCCACCTCCTCCCGCTGCGGCAGGTAGGCGAACTCGCGCGACCACTTGCGAACGGTCGTGCCACGCCAGCGGATCATTCCGGAGGTACGGGGCACGAGGCCGGCGATGGCTTTCAACAAGGTGCTCTTTCCCGCCCCGTTCGGACCGACCAGCGCCACGCGATTGCCGCAGGAAGTGGCCAGCGAGACGCGATCCAGGGCCAGCACGCGTCGGTAGTGGACGGTCAGCGAGTCGATCACCAGTTCGTGGTGCTGCTCGTGATGGGCGCAGCAATCGTGATGGAGAGGATCACTCATTCGGTTGGCAGTTCCCACACGTCGTCAATCGTTCCCGGCGCTTCGAAATAATGCGTCAGGGTCGGCTTGCCAGCGGGCTCCAGGGTGAGCTTTGCGAAGCTGGTTCCCTCACGGGAGGTTTCCTTCCATCTCACGGTCACGAACGCCACCGGGTCCTCCCTGTCCAGATCAATCATTCCCGTAAAAGGTCCGCCGGAATTCTAATGGCGGAAGAGCAACCGCCCCCCGCGTCCTTTCAGCTCCACCAGCTCCGCAACGGCGGAAAGTTTCAGGCCGAATCCGCAGCGCTCCCGTTCCGAGGACGCCTTCAGCCCGACGGCATCTTCCGATGGAGAAACGGCGGAAGCCCCCGCGAGATGCAAGATCCCCCAGCCTGCCAACAACAGGCCGACTCCGAGCATCAGTGTTCTGAAAAAGGGCGAGCCGCGCACGCGCACACCTTGGCGGCGACAGGTCGCTCTTGCAAGAAAAGTGCGTTAATCAGGCCCGTTCTTTCACTTCGTCCACCAGGTCGAAAGGCGCGGTTCAGTCGTCTTTGGCAGGGTGAAGCAACCTTCGGAGTAGTGCGAGGTGTCGTTGAAAAGCGTCAGTCTGGCACGCACCGGACCTTTGAAATCGACCACGTTCAAGGCCGCCGGATCCTGGTCGAGATTGTCGCGGTAGCGCCGTGGATCGAAGCCCAGCAGCGTACTCAGCAGCAAGCGGATCGTCGCCTTGTGGGACACCACGATCACCGCCTCGCCGTCATGATGACGGACAATGTCGAGCAGCGCCGGGAGCGCCCGGGCCGTGACTTCCAGTCCGCTCTCCCCGCCGACGGGGGCAAAGCTGTAAGGATCCTCGTCCCAAGCCGCCGCTTCTTCGGGAAACTGCTGCTCCACCTCCTGCCGGGTCATCTTCTCCCAATGACCATGCGATATCTCCCGCAGTCCGTCACGGGCCCTGACGTCCAGTCCATGCGGGCCAGCCAGAATCCCCGCCGTGTCCATGGTCCGGCCCAGCGGAGAAGCATAGACTGCCGCCACCGGCACGCTGGCCAGACGCGTTGACAACCTTTCCACTTGCGCCCTGCCTTCATCCGAAAGCGCCACATCCGTCGCCCCGGCAAAACGGTCCTCGGCGGTCAGCATCGTCGCCCCGTGCCGGATCAGGAAAATTCGTGTCAGTGCCATCGGAGGAAGATTG
>JAIXVN010000154.1 GCA_027483005.1 Verrucomicrobiaceae bacterium | reverse complement strand
GGCAGGAGCCCCTTGAGCCGGGCTTTCCAGATGGTCCAGGGGGTGCCGGGAATGGCCTGGCCGACTGCCTCGACCTCGGTGAGTTTCGTTTGTCCGTCCTTCACCCAGGCGACCTTCACGGCGGTAGCCTTCTGGGCGAGAAAGCAGACTGTCATCGCATCCGGGCCGGGATTCTGGAGGTAGGGGAGAAGCGTCTCGGGCAAAGGCTCATCCGTCGCCGCCAGCAGGGAGCCGATGGGAAGGGCGGTGGCGGAGGCAAGGAGGCCGGCTTGTTTGAGGAGGCTGCGACGTGAGAGAGTCATGACAAAGGGAAGGATCACGTCGTTACCATCAGATTTCCGGCCTGCTTTCAAATCCGGAATGCCGCTTCAGACGATCCGGTTCACCGGCGCTCCATCGAGGAAGCCCTGGATGTCCGCGAGGATTCCCTGAAGCAGTCGCTGGCGGGCCTCAAGGCTCGACCAGGCGGTGTGCGGAGTGATGCGCAGGTTGGGCAGATCCTGAGCAAGCAGCACATGATCGGCCGGTGGGGGTTCCACCGAGAGG
The DNA here is from genome assembly GCA_027483005.1 of Verrucomicrobiaceae bacterium. Classification (GTDB taxonomy): domain Bacteria; phylum Verrucomicrobiota; class Verrucomicrobiia; order Verrucomicrobiales; family Akkermansiaceae; genus Luteolibacter. The sequence continues at coordinate 3,812 of JAIXVN010000154.1, read as the reverse complement.
ACATCGAGACCGGCCCCACCGATGCTGCGATTCCGCAGCGCGTCGGCCAGCGCGGGCTCGTCGATCAAGGGACCACGGCCGGTGTTGAGAAGAATGGCGGTGGGTTTCATCAGGCCGAGGGTTTCGGGATTGATGAAGCGCCGGGTCTCGGGAGTCAGCGGGCAGTGGAGCGAGATGACGTCACAGGTTCCGAAAAACTCCTGCGCATGCAGGCGTGGAATGTCGCCATCCGTGGAACCGGTCTCGCGCGAGTAGGCGACGACCTTCATGCCGAAGGCCCCGGCGATCTTCGCCACGGCGCGACCGATGGTGCCCAGTCCGACGATCCCCAGGGTCTTTCCCGAAAGGTCGGTGATCGGATGATCCAGCCGCGAAAAGAACGGTGAGGCCGGCCAGTCCTTCGAACTGCTGGCGGCGTATCGGTCAACGGAGGTGACGAGATTGAGCAGCAGGGCGAAGGTGTGCTGGGCGACGGAGTCGGTGGAGTAGCCGGCGACGTTGCAGACGACCACACCGCGGGCCTTGCAGGCATCGAGATCGATTTGGTTGACGCCGGTGGCGGCGGAGACGACGAGTTTCACCGACGGATTGGCAGCGAGCGAGTCGTCGGTGATGGGAACCTTGTTGGTGATGACGACGGTGGCTCCTGCGAGGCGTTCGCAGACCTGGTCGGGAGAGGTGAGGTCGTGGAGGGTCAATGGCCCGAAAGCTCCGAGCGGGGAGAGGTCGAGATCCTGGCGGGTGAGGGTGGAGGCATCGAGAAAGACGAGGTTCATGGAAGTTGCTGGCTGGGTGCAATGAACACGACCTGGCCCCGGATGCCAGCCAAACACTCGGAAAGGCCAGGGTCCCGACACTGGGGAGGGATCATGGCAAAATCCGGAACAAAGAGTTTTTTCACCGCCAAGACACGAAGGTCGCCAAGTCAAACCGATGAAAACCACGACGCGGGGAGTGAAACTTGTTTCAGAGGCACTCATTTGAATTTTCCTTGGCGCTCTTGGCGTCTTGGCGGTTCAACTTCTTCCCATCTAGCTCGGCTCTGACTTGCTACGATCCCTGGCGTAGGCCCCCTGTCGTAAAGGCCGCGTCTTCGCGCTTGGCATGGGCGTCGAGTCTCCGCACCGTTGCGTCGCCGTGTCCGCCGTTTCCAATATCTCCTGCTACTGCTTTGCCGATCTGACCGGATTGAAGGAACTCCGCGAGGAGCTGATCTCGTTCTGCAAGGAGCGTTCGCTGAAGGGGACGATCCTGCTCAGCACCGAGGGCATCAACTTCTTCGTCGCAGGCGGAGAGCGGGAGATTTGGGAACTGATCGAGCGCTTGAGGGAGATTCCGGGGCTTGAAGCGATCAATCCGAAGTGGAGCCCGAGCGAGGACCAGCCGTTTTCCAGGATGCTCGTCCGCATCAAGAAGGAGATCATCGCCTTCGGGGTGGAGGGCATCGCTCCGGCGAGATACACCTCGCCGAGGATCGAGGCTCGTGAGCTGAAACAATGGCTCGATGAGGGCAGGCCGGTTGTGCTTTACGACACGCGCAACGACTACGAGGTCCGCCTCGGCACGTTCAAGAACGCCATCCCTGCGGGCGTGGATCACTTCCGGCAATTTCCGGAAGCGGTGGCCCGACTGCCGGAGGAGTTGAAGGATGCCCCGATCGTCACCTTCTGCACCGGCGGAATCCGCTGTGAGAAGGCCGCGCCGTTCATGGAGAGCGTGGGTTTCAGGAACATCTATCAACTCGAAGGCGGCATCCTGAAGTACTTCGAGGAGGTGGGCGGCGATCATTACGAGGGAGAATGCTTCGTCTTCGATCGCAGGGTGGGGGTGGACCCCGGATTGCGTGAGACTTCGACGGATGTCTGCTTTGCCTGTCAGGCACCGCTGGATGAAAACGAGCAGGCCGATCCGCGATTCGTGCAGGGCGTTTCCTGTCCGCATTGCTACAAGCCGGACGAGGTCAGGCAGGCCGAACAGGTCATGAAGCGGCAGGCGGCCATCGCCCGGGTGTGCTCACCGCTGCCTGGAAGTCAGCCCTACGACAACGTCTGCCCGGTAAGGATTCCGACCGGATGCGACCAGCTCACGCTGCTCGATGCCCTTTGCCGGATGTTCTCCCACGTTGAAAGGGACTTCTGGGTCGGACTTTTCAGCGAGGGAAAGCTCCTGAAGGCCGATGGAACCCCAGCCTCGCCTGAGGGCGGGGTGCGCTCCGGAGAAAAGTATCTGCGGCTTCTGCCTGGAACGGTCGAGGCTCCGGTGGCGACGGACATCCGCGTGCTGCATGAGGACGAGTCGATTGTGGTGCTCCACAAGCCCGCTCCACTGCCGATGCACCCGAGTGGACGCTATCACCGCCACACCCTGCAATGGCTGGTCAATGCGGCCTGGGCCCCTGAGAAGCCGCGGGCGGTGCATCGCCTTGATGCGAACACGACCGGGCTCGTCCTGTTTGGCCGCAGCCGCCGTCGCGCGGGTTTGCTTCAGGAAGGCTTCAAGAATGGCTCGATTGAAAAGATCTATCTCGCCCGGGTGAAGGGTCATCCGGAATGGAGCGACTTCGAGTGTGACTCACCCATCAGTCGCGAATCGTCCCGGATGGGCACGCGGACCGTGGATGAGGAGGATGGTCATGAAGCCCGCACCCGTTTCACGGTCCTGTCGCGCGATTCCGATGGCACAACCCTGCTGGAAGCCCGTCCACTCACCGGCCGCACCAACCAGATCCGCATTCATCTCTGGCAGCTCGGCTTTCCGATCCTCGGCGACCAGGCCTATCTTTCCGACGGGGAGCTTGGGGAAACCCAGACGCTTTCGCTGGAGGACCCTCCGCTGTGCCTGCACGCGTGGAAGCTTTCGTTCGATCATCCCCTGCACGGTCGGAGGATGGAGTTTGTGGATGAGCGCCCTTCCTGGGCCTGATCGCCGTTGCCTCCCACCAGTGCGGCTCCCTGGACTTGTGATCAGGGTGAGGCCGTCCCTCTCAGGATCTCCAATCGGTTCGCAGGCGCATCTGGAGCCAGGAAATCCGGAATGGTCGTCGGGGTTCTTCGAGGGCGTTTGAGAAACTCAACCGGCCATTCCGTCACCCGCTCTTCCATGATGTGCCGATACTCTCCCGGCTTTGACTCGTCAATGTACTCCCGCTGAAGGACAAGGGCCAAGGGGCTCTCGGCACCTTTGGTGGCGTCAGCAAACCGCTTGGCTTCTGAATAGGTTGCGAAGCTATAGAAGTAGTCATCGCCTTCAAGTTCATCGGAGGCTCCATTCTCCAGGTAGCACCAGACGCGATACTCAAGGACCTCGTCCCACACGTATCCACCTCCTGCCTTAGCCAAGGCCGGGTAGGTTCCGACCTTCTCGGGATCCATCACTTCTGGATATAGGTGTTCCATCGCATTTGTTTGGGGTGGGCTTTCGTCCTTCGCGGGCGAGGATCGGGGTTGTTCGCAGGAGAGCAATGCCGCACAAAGCATCAGGGTTGGGATTCGCATGGGACGTTCTGCCGAACGACTCGGATCAGGCGACGGCGAGCGCAAGACGTTGCTGACACGACAGATAGCCTTCGAGCCGTTGCCTGCATCCGTTTTGTTCGCCCTTGGTTGGCCAGTGGTCATGCACATGGAGGCGTCATATGGTAGGCTTTCGATCTCGGCGGGCCGCTCGGCCCGCCCAAAGCAGGTAGGCTCCGCAGCACATCAATAGAGGGACAACCATCAGCCCTGTCCTCAGAGGCTGTCTGAAAAATGCTCAAGCGGCGACTCTGGCGAGCATTCGCTTGGTCATTGAGAGATAAATGAGCGCTTCGGAGT
>JAIXVN010000397.1 GCA_027483005.1 Verrucomicrobiaceae bacterium | reverse complement strand
TGGCGAGGATCTCGATGTAGAGCGTCGGCCAGTTTTCCGAGGAGGCGGTGTCGATCGCGGCGTTGACGTCGGCGACATGCGTTGGCTTTGCCTCGTCGGCGGTGGTGCCGGTGCGGCAGTCGAAGTCCCAGAAGTCGATGCCTTCCGGGCAGGCCTTGCGGCGCTCGCGCTTCAGGTATTTCCGGACGTCATGCTTGATTGCCTCCACCACGCGCGGCGGCTTGAGGTTCGGGACTTCCATCGGAAACAGCTTCTTCATGCCCGCGCTTTTGGGCTTCGGCTGCGACTTTGTCTAGGCGAGAACGTGGGACGCGTGGGGAATCCGAAAGATCGGACGACCCTTGCCCGTCCTCATTTCCTCACATGAAAAGTCTTCTGCTCGCCTGTCTTCTCACCCTGCCGGTCGCTTTCGCGGAAGGGCCGTATCCGGTCGATCCCGCCTCGCAGCGCCACGACGGTGTCCCGAAGGGCACGGTGGAAAAGTTCTCCATGGACAACAGCCGGATCTATCCGGGCACGAAGCGCAGCTACTGGATCTACACGCCCGCCCAGTACGACGCCACGAAGCCCGCCTGCCTGATGGTCTTTCTCGATGGCGGCGGCTACGTCAGTGAATCCGGTGGCAGCAAGATCCCCATCGTCTTCGACAACCTGATCGCCGCGAAGGAAATGCCGGTGACGATCGGCATCTTTGTCGATCCGGGAGTGGTCGATGCCCCGAATGACAAGTCCCAGCCGCGCTTCAATCGCAGCTACGAGTACGACGCCGCCAACGGCAACTACGCGAAGTTCCTGACCGACGAGCTGCTGCCATTGGTCGCGAAAACCCGCAACCTCAGCCCTGATCCCGATCATCACGCGATCTGCGGGGCCTCGTCCGGTGGCATCGCGGCCTTTGAGGTCGCGTGGCATCGGCCCGATGCGTTTCGGCGGGTTTACTCGATGATCGGCACCTTCGTCGGCCTGCGCGGCGGGGATGAGCTTTCCACCCTCGTCCGCAAGACCGAGCCGAAGCCCCTGCGCGTGTTCCTTCAGGACGGGGAAAACGACAACAACATCTACTGCGGCGATTGGTGGATGGCGAATCAGGCGATGGAACGTTCCCTCACCTTCTCCGGCTACGAGGTGAACCACGAGTGGGGCACCGGTCAGCACTCCCACCAGCACGGCGGCGCGATCATGCCGAAGGTCCTGCGTTGGTTGTGGAAGGATTTCCCGAAGCCTGTTGCGGTGAACGACGACGCTTGCCGTAGTCGCGCCAAGGAGATGCTGGTTCCCGGAAAAGGCTGGGAACTCGTCAGTGAGGGTCACGGCTTCACGGAAGGACCGGTGCCGGGACCTGAGGGCGCGATCTTCTTCACCGACATCCCGAAGAACCAGATCCTGCGTGTGGCATCAGATGGCAAGGTTGCGGTCTTCCTTGAGAACACCCAGGCCACCAACGGCCTCGCCTTCGGGCCCGATGGTCGCCTCTACGGCTGCCGTGCCGGGAGCAAGGAAATCGTTTCCTGGGACCTCGCCACGAAGCAGGAAAAGGTCCACGCGAAGGACCTCAACGCCAACGATCTCGTCGTCGCGCATGATGGCACCATTTACGCCACCGAGCCCTCGAAGCACGCCGTTTGGATCATCCGCCCGGGACAGGAAAAGGTCCTCGGCAGCGATGCCTTCCGCGGGGTCAACGGCGTGACCCTCACCCCCGACCAGTCGCGCCTCGACGTGGCGGATCCCGGCGGCCGCTATGTGTGGTCGGCCACCCGCACGGCCGATGGCTCGCTGGCCAACGTCCAGCCTTATCACCACCTCCACCTGCCCCCGGCCGACCCCGATCCGCGCAGCGGAGCGGACGGACTGAAGGTGACCAGGGACGGCTGGCTCCTTGTCGCCACCGCGATCGGCGTCCAGATCTGCGATCAGCCCGGTCGCGTGAACCTCATCCTCCCGATGCCTGCGGGAGCCCGTGCCCCCTCGAACCTCTGCTTCGGCGGCCCGGAGCGCAAAACCCTCTACGCCACCGCCGGGGACAAGGTCTTCAAGCGCGAAACCCAGCTCACCGGCGCACTGGCCTGGGAGGCTCCCGTTTCGCCCCCGAAGCCGAGGCTTTGAAGGCTAGAGGGGTCAGGATTCAGGGGCTAGGGATCAGGCAGAGGCTCCTGGGACCTGCAACTTCGTCATTCGGAAATTCCTCATTCGTCATTCCTTCCTGACCCCTGGCCCCTGAATCCTGACCCCTCAATCGCCAATCGTTGGGTCCGGATTCCTTGAAACTGAACACTTGAACCTGAAAACTTGTCCCCCTAATCTCCGCGCCCCACGATGAGCGCCAAACCGGTTTTCCTCTACGACACGACCCTGCGCGACGGCACGCAGGGCGAAGGCTTCCAGCTTTCCGGCCTCGACAAGCTCCGGATTGCGGAGTGGCTCGATGATTTCGGCGTGGATTACATTGAAGGCGGCTGGCCGGGCTCGAATCCGAAGGACGTCGAATTTTTCCGCGAGGCCAAATCCCTGAAGCTCAAGCACGCCAAGCTCGCCGCGTTCGGCTCCACCCGCCGGGCCGATACTCCGGTCGAGGACGATGCCCAGGTCCGCCTGCTGCTCGAGGCCGAGACGCCGGTTGTGACGATTTTCGGGAAAAGCTGGGCGCTTCACGTGACGGAGGTCCTCCGCACCACGGTCGAGGAAAACCGCGCGATGATCCGCGACACCGTGGCGCATCTGAAAAAGCACGGCCGCGAGGTCGTCTATGATGCCGAGCACTTCTTTGACGGCTACAAGGACTCCCCTGAGCACGCACTATCCACCCTGGAAGCCGCCGCCGAGGGAGGAGCGGATTCGCTCGTCCTCTGCGACACCAACGGCGGCACCCTGCCCCATGAGGTCGCGGAAATCTGCAAGGCCGTCGCCGCCCGCATCCCGGGCACGCCGATCGGCATCCACACCCACAACGACTGCGAACTCGCGGTCGCGAATGCCATCGCCGCCGTCCAGGCCGGGGCCATCCAGGTCCAGGGCACGATCAACGGCTACGGCGAGCGCACCGGCAACTGCAACCTCACCTCCGTCATCCCGATCCTCCAGCTCAAGATGGGCCTGCAGGTCGCACCGCATCTGGAGAAACTACGGGATCTCTCGTATTTCGTGGACGATGTCTCGAACAATCCGCACTTCGCCCGCGCGCCGTTCATCGGCCGCACCGCCTTCGCGCACAAGGGCGGCATGCACGTGAACGCGGTCCAGAAGCTGGCCCGCAGCTACGAGCACATCCGTCCCGAGGAAGTTGGAAACTCCCAGAACATCCTCGTTTCCGAACTCGCCGGGCAATCGAACATCCTCATCAAGGCCGCCGAGCTCGGCGTGCCCTTGGAAAAGGGTTCCGAGTCCGCGAAGTCCGTCCTCCAGCACGTCAAGGAACTGGAGAACGAAGGCTATTCCTTCGAGGCCGCCGGTGGTTCGCTGGAGCTGCTGATCCGCCGCGAGATCGGGCATTACAAGAAGCCCTTCGAGCTGAAGGAATACCACACCAGCTTCCGCCAGTATCGCGACGGCCACCCGCCGGTCTGCGAGGCCACGGTGAAGCTCTCGGTCGATGACCAGCTCGAACTCACCGTCGCCGAAGGCCACGGGGTCGTGAATGCCCTCGACGTCGCCCTGCGCAAGGCCCTGCTGCCCTTCTACCCGGAAATCGCCGAGGTCACGCTGGTCGACTACAAGGTCCGCATCCTCGACGGCCACGACGCCACCGCCGCGAAAACCCGCGTCCTCATCGTCTCCACCGACGGCCACGAAACCTGGGGCACCATCGGCGTTTCCGACAACATCATCGAGGCCAGCTGGCTCGCCATCGTGGACGGCATCGACCTGTTCCTGCAGCGGCGGAAATGAAGTGAGTCGCGCACGGTTTGCCACTACTCGGGTGTGAGAGTGAATCGCGCCCCAACAATGTGAATCAGCTCGGACTGACCTAGC
>JAIXVN010000240.1 GCA_027483005.1 Verrucomicrobiaceae bacterium | reverse complement strand
GTAAAGGAAAGGGTTTTCATCAGAGTGGGTTTGACGGCCTTTGACAGGAAGTCGGACAGATCGGTTGGGTGAATGCCGATCATCTGTATTTACAAATACCAGACTTAGCTTGGAGAATTCAAGCCCCCAATCCGGCATCTGTGAATCCCCCAATCGGGCTAACCCGAATGCACAAGCCGGAAACGAAATGGGGCACTGATCTTTCGACCAGCGCCCCATTCAAATGCGTTCGTCTGCTTTCGCGAAGACCTCAAATCTCGTGAACCGGAAGGTTGGCGACTTCCTCGCGGAGTTTCTCGGCCAGCGGTGTGGAAAGGTAGCGCTCGGAGGACGAGCAACCGATCGTCACAATCCGCTTGCCGGCGTTTTCCGGACGCTTGGCGACCTGAAGGGCTGCCCAAACGTTGGCTCCGGTGGAAATCCCGGCCGGAAGTCCCTCGTTCTGGGCGAGCGACTGGGCGGTGGCGAAAGCATCCTCGTTGCTGACCTGGATCACTTCATCGATCACACCAACATTGAGGTTCTTCGGCACGAAGCCGGCACCGATGCCCTGGATCATGTGCGGACCGGGCTTCACTTCGTCACCCGCGCGGGTCTGGGTGATGACGGGGCTGTTCACCGGCTCGACGGCGATGACCTGGACGTCGCGACGGGACTTCAGGACTTCACCGACACCGGTAAGGGTGCCACCGGTTCCAACAGCCGCTACGAAGATATCGACCTGGCCTTCGGTGTCCTTCCAGATTTCCTCAGCGGTCGTTTCGCGATGGATCTGCGGGTTGGCCGGATTGTCGAACTGGCCCGGACCGTAGGCACCCGGGGTTTCGGCAAGAAGCTTGTTGGCCATGGCGATCGCACCACCCATGCCGCGGGCACGGGGAGTGAGGACGAGTTCGGCACCGAGGAGGCGGAGGAGAACGCGACGCTCGATCGACATGCTCTCCGGCATGGTCAGGATCACGCGGTAGCCCTTGGCCCGAGCCACGAAGGCCAGTGCAATGCCGGTGTTGCCGGAGGTCGGCTCGATGATCAATCCGCCGGGCTCCAGTTTGCCGTCACGCTCGGCGGCCTCGATCATGGCCTTGCCAATGCGGTCCTTCACACTGAAGAGCGGGTTGAAGAACTCAGCCTTCACACAGACCTCGGCACCGAGACCCTGGGTGATGTGGTTGAGGCGGACAAGCGGGGTGTTGCCAACGGTGGCAACCATGTTTTCTGCGATGGGCATGATTTTAAGAGGTGAGGGTTGAGAGAAGATCTAGACGTAAGACTCAAGACTGGAAAACTTAAGAGAAGAGGATTTCGCCTCGGTCTTTTCTGACGTCCTGCGTCTTGATCAGATCTGGAAGTCCGGAACGCCTGAGTCCAGGTGGAGTCCGCACTCGTATTTTTCGCCATTGAAACGGGTGGCCTCGGCATCAAGTCCGTCGGCCGCGGGAGAGGTGGAATGCCAGTCGCCCATGGTCACATAGCCTTTCTCGGCCAGTGGATGGGGCGGCAGGTTCTGCTGGTTCATGTAAACGCTGACCTGGGCATCAGCCCAGTCGAGGATCGGATAGACCTTCAGCGTCTTCTTCTGCTGCTCGGCGTATGCGCGCTCAGCCCGGGTCTTCGACTGACTGCGGCGAACCCCGCTGATCCAGACGTCTGCTCCGAGGTCCTTCAGCGCGCGATCGAGCGGCTCGATCTTGGTGAGGACGCCATATCTTTCCGCGCCTTCCTTCCCCTGCTCCCAGAGGTTGCCCCACAGCGCCTGCATCCGGGCGGCGGAAACCGTCGGCTGATAGACGCGCAGATCAAGGTTGAGCCTTTTCCCGAGATCATCCGCATACTGATAGGTCTCGGGAAACAGGAATCCGGTGTCGATGAACACAACCGGGATTTTCGGCGCGTGTTCATGGATGAGGTGCAGCATGACGGCCGCCTGGATGCCAAAGCTGGTGGTCGCGACGAGGCGCGAGCCATAGCGCTGGTGCAGCAGGCGGAGTCGATCGCCGGCCTTGAGCGCGGCGAGTTCATTGGAGAGGGCTTCTGCCTCGCTGATGGAGGTGGTTTCGATCATGCAGTGACCGCGACGTTGGCGTGGAAATCGGACCCTTGTTTGGTTTCCGCGACGTAGCCGCTACGGATGGCGAAGTCGCCGAAGCGCTCACCCTCCAGCCTCTCGGCCGCGTATCGTTTGAAGATGGGTGCCAGCAGGGCCGGAACTTCCTCGCCCGGGAAATCGGTGCGATAGAGCTTCGACAGACGCTGGCCTGCAAAGCCGCCGCCAAGGTAAACGTTGTATTTCCCGGGCGAGCGGCCGACAAAGCCGATCTCGGCAATGTAGGGACGGGCACAGCCATTCGGACAACCGGTCATGCGGATCGTGATCGCATCATGACGCAGGCCGCTTTCCTCAAGGGCGTTCTCGAGATCACCGATGAGCGTCGGCAGGTAACGCTCGGCCTCGGCCAGCGAAAGTCCGCAGGTCGGAAGGGCCACGCAGGCCAGCGAGTTGAGACGCATCGCGCTCTTCAGGTGGCTGTCCTTGATGCCATATCTCTCGAGCAAGGCCTCGATGACCGGACGGTTCTTCGGGGAAATGTTCGCGATGATGACGTTCTGGTTCGCGGTGAGGCGGAAGTCGCCGTCGTGGATCTTCGCGATTTCACGAAGGCCGGTGCGCAGCGGATACGAGGGCGTGTCGACCACGCGACCACCCTCGATGAAGAGCGTGAGATGGTGGTTGCCGTTCGCGTCCTCGACCCAGCCGTAACGGTCGCCATTGTCCTCGAAGACGAACGAGCGTGCCGGGGCCAGGTGATAACCGAGATACTTGTCGAGCTCGGTCTTGAACCAGGCGATGCCACGATCCTCGATCGTGTACTTGAGACGGGAATGCTTGCGATCCGTGCGGTCGCCGTAATCGCGCTGCACGAGAACGACCTTCTCGGCGACATCGACGGCCTGCTCAGGCGTGCAGAAACCGATGATGTCGGCCAAGCGTGGGAAGGTGGCCTCGTTGCCATGGGTCATGCCCATGCCGCCACCGACGGCGACATTGTAGCCGACGACCTTGCCCTGCTCGACGATGGCGATGAAGGAAAGATCGTTGGCGTAGATGTCCACGTCGTTCGAGGGTGGAACGGCGACGGTGATCTTGAATTTGCGAGGCAGGTAAGTCGTGCCGTAGATCGGCTCGACCTCTTCCTCGGACGACTCGATCTTTTCCCCATCCAGCCAGATCTCGTGGTAGGCACGGGTGGCGGGAGTGAGGTGATCGGAGATGTCCTGGGAAAGCTTCAGGGCCTCGGCGTGGACGGAAGAGAGGTGCGGGTTCGGATTGCACATCACGTTGCGGTTCACGTCGCCGCAGGCCGCGATCGAATCCATCGCGGCGGCGTTGATCGCCTTCACCGTGCGCTTCAGGTTGGTCTTGATGATGCCGTGAAGCTGGAAGGCCTGGCGGGTGGTCAGCTTGATCGTGCCGTTGGCATAGGTTTCCGCCATGTCGTCGGTGGCAAGCCACTGGGCGGGAGTCGCCACGCCACCGGGAACCCGGATGCGGATCATGAAGGAGAAGGCCTTTTCAAGTCGATGCTTGCGACGATTGGCGCGCAGGTCGCGATCGTCCTGCTGGTAGGAACCGTGGAACTTGAGCAACTGCTGGTCGTCCTCGCTGAGCGACCCGGTGGAAAGGTCGGCGAGTCCTTCAGCGATGGTGCCACGCAGGTAGTTGCTGCGGGTCTTGATGCCTTCGTTGGCGGAGAGTTTCTTTTCGCTCATGATTTGGAGAGTTAGAGGTTATTGGTTAGTGGTTATTTGATTAGAGAACTTTTCTAACAACAAATAACTTCTAACCATTAACGATTTCAGTAAACATCACGCTGGTAACGCTTCGCCTTCTTGAGTTCCTCGACGTAGGCCTCGGCGTCGGCGCGGGACTTGTGACCCTGGGATTCGACGATGGAAACGAGGGCTTCGTGGACATCATGCGCCATGCGGTTGGCATCGCCACAGACGTAGAAGTGCGCGCCTTCCTCGAGCCAGGCATAGAGTTCCCTGGCACGCTCCAACATCTTGTGCTGGACGTAAATCTTCTCCGGTTGGTCGCGGGAGAAGGCGACGTCGAGCTTCGACAGGACTCCCGACTTGAGATGGTCCTGCCATTCGAGTTGATAGAGGAAGTCGTAGGTGTAGCGCTGATCGCCGAAGAACAACCAGTTCTTGCCCGGATGGCCGAGCGCGGCGCGGTGTTCGACGAAGGCGCGGAACGGTGCGACTCCAGTGCCCGGGCCGACCATGATGACCGGCGTCTCGCCTGAGGCCGGCAGACGGAAGTTCTTGTTCGGCTGAACGAAGATCGAGGTGGAATCTCCGGTTTTCACAAGGTCAGCCAGATAGGTCGAGCACACGCCCTTGCGCTTGCGGCCATGCGCATCGTAGCGAACGGCGGCGACTGTGAGATGGACCTCGCCGGGATGCGCGAGCGGGCTCGACGCGATCGAATACAGACGCGGCGGGAGCTTGCGGAAAATTCCGGCGAGCTGCTCGGCGCTCAGTCCATTCGGCGCAAAGGTCTCGATGGCATCGACGATTTCGCGGCCGTAGTTCCAGGCCTTGAGTTGGTCCTTGGCGTCTTCGGCCAGCAAAGCAGCAAGTTCGGTCGAACCAGTGATCGCCTGCAGCTTCGTCAGCACGGCGCGGGAAATGGCGGTGATGTCGTAGTCCTCACGAAGGGCATCGGCGAGCAGCTTGCTCCCCTCACCCTTCACCTCGACGGTTTCGGTGCCCTTGAGTTTGGCGGCATTCAGAACGGCCTGCACCACGTCTGGCGCGTTGACCGGAATCACCGCCAAAGCATCGCCGGGCTCGTAGGAAAGGCCGGAGCCCTCGAGTGAAAGTCCAAGATGAATGGTCTCCTTCGCGGAGCCCTCGCCATTGAGCAGCGAGTTTTCAAGGACCTCGGAGGGGAAAGGATTCTTCTTCCCATACTCGACCACGGCACCCGCGACCGGAGCCGCCACGACGGAGGCCGTGCTCTGCGGGGCGATGGAGGAAAGGGTGGCATCGAGCCAGCTGCTCCACGATTCCTCGTAGTCCACATCGCAGTCCTTGCGATCGGTGATCCGCTTGGCTCCGAACTTTTCAAGCCGGGCGTCGATGTCCTTGCCGGTCTGGCAGAACTTCTCGTAGCTGGTGTCGCCCAGCGCGCAGACCGAGTAGGACACGCCGGAAAGCGCGAGTTCGCCGCTCATCAGTTCCTTGTAGAAAGTGGTGGCTCCTTCCGGAGGCTCGCCGTCACCCCAGGTGCTGACGATGACCAGAAGGTTCGTCGCCTTGGCGAGTTCGGCAGGCTTGGTGTCGGCCATGCTCTTCACCACGGCCTGGAAGCCACGCTTCTTGGCTTCCTTGGCGGTGCGATCGGCCAGAACTTCGGAGTTCCCCGATTCGGTTCCGTAAAGCACGGTGAGTTTGGTGGCGGCAGCAGGCGCTGAAATCGGGGCGGACGTGCCGGACGCAGCGAGAAATCCGCTGAGCCAGCCACG
>JAIXVN010000346.1 GCA_027483005.1 Verrucomicrobiaceae bacterium | reverse complement strand
GGGCCTGCGTCGTGGAAGACCACAGCACGTTGACCTCGGAAAAAGCCTCCGCCCGGTAGTGTGCTTTCGGGCCACCGGGATACTCCGGGAAATCCACTTCCAGAAACCCACGGAGATCCGGGCGGGAAGCACACCAGGACTTGTCCGTGAACTTCTGCACGCACTCCTGAGGCGCAGGCAGTGTGGACTGGGCCGCAAGCTCGTTCAGGCACATGGGCAGGCAAACGATGGCGATCAAGAGGGCTTTGGCATTCATGACAGTGGGGACTCCTTGAGGGTTAGAAGGTTCTAGTTGGATTCCAAGCCGAATCCTGTCTCGACCCTGGCCCGTCCATACAAAGCCCCTCACATCCCGAGATTCAAGGGGCCAAGCACGTTCAGATACCACTCCCAGAGCTTCCATCCGCCGAAAAGCCAGGTGACGCCGCCAATCGCCAGGAAAGGCCCGAACGGAAGCCTCATCCCGAACCCGATCCGCCCGATCAACGCCACGACAATGGCGTAGATCGATCCGGCAAAGAGGCTGAAAAACATCCCAGCCCAGCCAAAGTAGGCGCCGATCATCCCCAACAAATGGATGTCGCCCATGCCCATCGCCTCACGCGGAATGACCACTCGGGTGGCCAGGCCCCCCAGCGATTTGATCTCCTCGAACTTTCTGACGCTGCCATCCGGCAGTTCGAAGTCCAGCTCGCGGACAATCATCCGCCCGCCCTTCACCGTCTCCCCATCCAGCACGATCGACTCCGCATCCAGCAGCAGCCGGTCAGTCTTTCTGGAAAAGATGTCCCACCAAAGGTTCGTGTCTTCATCGAGGATGAACTCCATCGGCGTATCCTCTCCGCTGCCTTCCTGGATCCTCCATTCGACCGGTTTCTCGAACTTCTGATCGATCCGCCCGAATGCCATCTTCCCAAGTTCAACCACTGCCCAGAGTCCGAAAAAGCCCGACGTCCATCCGATGGCGGAGGCTTTCACCCCGTCCTGCCAGGTGCCTCCCCCGGTGGCTAGCGAGGCGAGCTGGGGCCAGAGCGCACAGGTGCCCAGCCCGAGGATTGCACCCGCCCAGGTCAGCTCGGTCGGGATGACGAGATGCTCGGCGTCGATGAAGGTGATCACCACCAGAAGGGCCAGAAGGATCCACAGCGAAAGGATCACCCACACGAAAGGATTCAGGACCGGCACCATCGGTTCGAAGCGCCACCACGCGACTGCGAACAGCATCGCCGTTAGAAGCTCGACCGCAAAGTAGCGGAAGGCGATCGGAGCCTTGCAATCATGACACTTCCCCCGCAGCAACAGCCAACTGAAGAGGGGGATGTTCCGCCTCAGTGGAATGCTGGACCTGCACTTCGGACAGAACGAACGCTTCGGCTCGTTGACCGAAAGCCCCAGCGGCAGCCGGTAGATGGCGACATTGAGAAATGATCCGATGCAGGCCCCGATGAGGAAGGCCGGCACCAGCCAGAGCCAGTGATCGAGAGGTGGGTAAATCAAAGCGCACTCATTCAAGGCAGGAAGTTCCAAGTTCCAAGTTCCAAGTTCCAAGTTGACCAGTGGGATCGGGCAGGATTCTTGGGCCAGATAGGGAATCGGGGATGGGTGATGGCGTCATCCGGAAATTCGACGTTGGACGTTCGATGTTCGATTTTCCAATCTCCCTCATGCCTCTTGCGCGTTTCCTCGATCCCTCCTCCCCGTCGCTCAAGATCTGTGGCGTGACCCTCGAGCGGGATGCACGGAAACTGGCTGAACTCGGTGTCGACGCGCTGGGCGTGAATTTCTGGCCGAAATCGAAACGCTTCCTCGATCCCTCGCAGGCCGGCTGGCTCCAGGCGCTCTCGGGGGAAATCCTCCGCGTCGGCGTGTTCGTCAATCCGGACATCGGGGAAGCCATCGCGCTGGTTCGCGCAGGACTGATCGACGTCATCCAGCTCCATGGCGACGAGACGCCCGAAACCGCCACACCGATTCGCGAGGCCGGCATCCCATTCATCAAGGCCATCGGCGTCCAAGGAGCCGGCGAACTTGATCGAGCCACCGACTTTCAAGCCGACGCCCTTCTCCTCGACGCCCCCGCCCCGGGCGTCTATGGCGGCACCGGGGAAACCTTCGACTGGTCGGTCGCGGCGGCCTTCATCCTAAATCATCCCGGCCTGCCGGTCATCCTTGCGGGAGGCATCGTTCCCGGAAATGCCGTCGCCGCACTCGCAGCCGTCCACCCGGCCGCACTCGACGTCGCATCCGGCTCCGAAAGCTCACCCGGCATCAAGGATTTCGAAAAAGTGGAAGCGCTGCTCGCAGCGGTCCGAGCCGTGCACTGAATCGCGGCATGACACGCACCAACTCCCCACCACTCTTCTCTTCAATCTTCAAATCTTGCGTCTGGAGTCTGGAATTTCTCTCTCTCCTTCAAACTGAACACTTGACGCTGAAAACCTCCCCCGTCTGGACAAACCGCCACCGCTGTCCCATGGATGGCCTGTCATGAACGCTTCCTCTTCTGAAAGATCGCACCTCTGCGAATCACCCCGGGAGGAGCTTGCCAACAGCCTGACCCACGGCCTCGGCATCGTTCTCAGCATCGTCGCGCTGGTGGTCATGATCCTCGCTTCGAAAAGTGAGTCGATGCGGTTGGCCTCGGTCTCGATCTTCGGCACCACACTGATCCTGCTCTATTCGTCCTCGACCCTCTACCACTCGCTCAGCGGCCATCGCGCGAAGGCCTTCTTCCAGTGGCTCGACCATGCCTGCATCTACCTTCTCATCGCCGGTTCCT
>JAIXVN010000502.1 GCA_027483005.1 Verrucomicrobiaceae bacterium | reverse complement strand
CGGAAACCTGGCCCTTCGAAGCTTTGGCCTCAGAACTCCCTGGCGGCGGGATCGATGACAGACACCAAAGGCCTTCGATTCACGTTCCTTGAAGCCCGATCCGGCGCGCCTCCGCTTTTGGAGCTTTCCAAAATCGAAGGTGAGGCAGGCACGCTCCATGATGCCTCCGTCTGCCAGATCCACCGGGAGACAATGAATCGAGCCAGGGTCGGGCCCACCGACTCAGTCCGAGAGGATCCCTCCCAGCCTCACGATCGAGGAAAGGCTGTTTCCCGCACGGTGGAGTGGTTGTCGCGAGCGTGATCGCTGGCAGGACAAGGCCCATCGCGCGGCCTTGCTCAAGAACTGAAGTGCTCAGTGCTTCTCGATCAGGGCGTAGGCGTTGTGGTTGTGGATCGACTCGAAGTTCTCGGCCTCCACGCGATACCACGTGATGTTCTCGTGGGCATTCGAACGGGAGGCGATGTTGCGCACGAGGTCCTCGACGAAGACCGGATTGTCATAGGCGCGCTCGGTCACCGCCTTTTCATCCGGCCGTTTGAGGATGCTGTAGAGCTCACAACTGGCGGATCGTTCGACCAGGGCAATGAGGTCCTCGACCCAGATCGGTTCGTTGAACCGCACCGAATAGGTCACCAGACCGCGCTGATTGTGGGCTCCGCGGTCGCTGATCGCCTTCGAGCACGGACAAAGCGTGGCCACCGGCACCAGCACGGTGACGACGAAGTCGCTGGAGCCATCGCGATCCGCCTCCACCTCGAAGCGCACCTCGTAATCCACCAAGCCGGGCTTTCCGGAAACCGGTGCCGCCTTGCTGCGGAAAAAAGGAAACTGGAACGTGACATGGGCCTTCCTGGCATCGAGCACGGAAAGAAGTTCGCGCGGGAGGGCCAGCATCGACCCCACATCGAGACAGCCGCCATGGACATGGAGCACCTCGACGAAGCGGCTCATGTGGGTGCCCTTGAAATGCTCGGGCAGATCCACGGTCAGGGCGGCGGTGGCGACGGTGTGCTGCACGCTGCCTCCCTTGTCCCGCACTTCCACGGGGAAGCGGAGTCCTTTCACGCCAACCTTGTCGATGGCCAGACGGCGGTCGTCCCGCTCATTCTGGGTGTCCTTGAGTTCCTGCATGGCTCGACTTGAAACGGAAAGAGCTTGTTCGGGTCACGAACAAGCTCCTTCTCGGAAATGATGACGTTCGGCTGCTTAGGGAAGCAGGTTGATCTGCCGGGCCTGCTTGATGGAGCGGGTGATCTGGCGATGAAGCTTGGCCGACACTCCGGTCACGCGACGAGGAAGGATCTTTCCGGTCTCGGTCGTGAACTTGGTGAGAAGCTCCGGATTGAGGTGATGGACGTTGGCCACCTGGATGTCATGCCGACGGCTTGGCATCTTGCGGTTCGCCTTGCGGAAGGCGATACGGCGTTGGACGGTTTTAGGCTCTGTGGACATGAGGAAAATCAGCGGAGTTCACGATGAAGGGTGCGGCGCTTGAGAAAGTGATTGAACTTCACTTTTTCAAGACGACCCGGTGTGCGCAGGCTTTTCTTGTTGCGCGTGGTGACGTAGCGAGACGTGGGCTTACCCTCCGCCTTGGCTTCCGTGCATTCGAGGATAATGATCTCGCGTGGCATGAGTGGGAAACTTGGGGGCCGGAACCTAGTTCAATCGTCGTCCTCGTCAAGAGAAACCGTTTCAGAATCTTCGTCTTCAACGTAATTTCCTCCGCTGAAGCCGACTTCGTTGGACGGACGGTAGCGGCGATTGCCGTATTCCTTCTCCCACTGGGCCTGGCATTCAACGGTCAGACGGGCAAACGGGATCGCCTCGAGGCGGGCCTGGAGGATCTTCTTTCCGGACATTTCGCAGACTCCATAGGTACCCTTCTTGATGCGCTGGAGCGCCTGCTCGATTTCATAAAGGGCGTCCTGCTCCTTGGCCAGCACGCTGAGGGCGAAGTCGCGGTCGTAGGCATCGCTGCCGGCGTCGCCCTGATGCATGCCGCTTCCAGAGGCCTCACTGCCTTCCGGAGCATTGCGGATGGTGTCGCGGGTGGTCCCGGTCATGGCATCGACGAGCTCGTCGCGCAAATCAAGGAGACGCTGCTTCTGCTTGTCCACAAAGGCGGAAGAGTGGGAAGCCGAGCCGTTGGCAACCACGGCGGGTTGTTCGGGTGCTGGAGTTGGAGCAGGCTTGACCGGAGCGGCCTTCACCACTGGCTTTTCAGCGACAACGGGCTTCGCGGGAGCCGCCTTCGGAGCAGGCTTGGCCGGAGCGGCTTTCGCAGCGGGCTTCGCGGGAGCCGCCTTCGGTGCAGGCTTGGCCGAAGTGGCCTTCGGTGCAGCTGGCTTCACGGCCTTTGGAGCAGGCTTGGCTGCTTTGGGAGCCACCTTTTTTACCACCGGAGCCGACTTCTTCGCAGGCTTGGCCGGGGCAGCCTTCTTGGCAGGAACTTTGGAGGCCGCTTTCTTGGAAGCGGGCTTGGGGGCTGTTTTCTTCGCGGCCATGACTACTGAGGGAACCGATTCTCGTAAGGTTAAGGAGCATCTCACCGGGCAACGGCCGATTTGACGCAAGAGGAAGGGCGGCGTGGATTAGCCCCGGAAGCCCCCACCAGCAAGGCGAAATTTCATAATTCCAGAACTCTATCCGCACCTCCGTGACTCGGGGGGCTTGAAATGCCTGTTCGAGTCCCTACGCTCCGCGCCCGTGATGCAACTCAGCGCGATCGTCGAAGCCCTTCTCATCGCCTCCGATGAACCCCTCGCCACTTCAGAAATCGCCCGCCTGGTCCGCGCGCG
>JAIXVN010000550.1 GCA_027483005.1 Verrucomicrobiaceae bacterium | reverse complement strand
CGCTCACCGAGAAATTCCTCCTCTACGGGGGTGCTCTCAATCTCGCCGGCAGCGTCACCGCCCGCAAGGACCAGCGCGCCACCACCTCCGACTGGATGGAACTGGAAAAACAGCGCGGCATTTCGATCAGCTCCACCGTCCTGCAATTCGAATACAAGGGCTGCATGGTCAACATCCTCGATACCCCGGGGCACAAGGATTTCTCGGAAGACACTTATCGAGTCCTCACCGCCGTGGACGCCGCCGTGATGGTGGTTGATGCGGGCAAGGGCATCGAAAGCCAGACGCGGAAACTCTTCGAGGTCTGCCGCCGCCGTGGCGTGCCGATCTTCACCTTCATGAACAAGCTCGACCGCCCGGCGCGTCCGCCGCTTGAGCTGGTCGATGAACTTGAGTCGGTGCTCGGCATCGCCGCCTTTCCACTCAACTGGCCGCTGGGCGACGGTCCCCGGTTCAAGGGCGTCTTTGATCGCGAAAAAGGCCAGGTCCACCTCTTCGAGCGCACCCCCGGCGGCAGCTTCCGTGCCCCGGTCGCCGTGAAGGACATCCACGATCCCGCCGTGAAGAACGCGATGGACGAGGGCACCTACAAGCAGGTCTGCGACGAACTCGAACTCCTCGAAGGCGCCGGAGCCGAGTTCGACCTCGCCGCCGTTTCCGCCGGTGAACTCAGCCCGGTCTTCTTCGGCTCCGCGGCGAACAACTTCGGCGTGCAGCTCCTGCTCGACCGTTTCCTCGAACTCTCCCCTCCCCCGGCCGCGCGCGAAAGTGGTGACCGCACCATCGATCCCACCTCGCCCGAGTTCTCCGCCTTCGTCTTCAAGATCCAGGCGAACATGAACCCGAAGCACCGCGACCGCGTCTCGTTCATCCGCATCGTCTCCGGGAAGTTCGAGCGCGACATGACCGTCACCCACACCCGCACCGGGGAAAAAGTCCGCCTTTCAAACTCCCAGCGACTCTTCGCCCAGGAACGCGAAACGGTGGACGACGCCTTCGCGGGCGACGTCGCCGGCCTGGTCGGCAACCATGATTTCCTGATCGGCGACACGCTTTCCACCGATCCCTCGATCTCCTTCGACGTCATCCCACGCTTCGCGCCCGAGTGCTTCTCGTATCTGCACAACCGCAGCACCGCGAAGTTCAAGCGCTTCCGCTCCGGGCTCGAACAGATGCTCAAGGAAGGCGTCGTCACCGAGTTCACGCTGCTTGAATCCACCGGCAGCTACATCCCGCTGTTGGGCGCGGTCGGCCCGCTGCAGTTCGAGGTGCTCCAACATCGCCTGGAAAACGAATACGGCGCGGAGACCCGGCTCGAATCCGCCCCGTGGTCGTATGCCCGCTGGATGAAAGCGGAGTCCGGCGATGCCAAGGCCCTGCCCGCGCTTTCCATGGGCGTCACCCTGTCCCGCGATGTCCATGGCCATCTCGTCGCCCTGATTCCCAGCGAGTGGACCCTCAAGACTTTCTCCGACAAGAACGAGGGCTGGATCATCTCCGAGCAGCCCTTCCCGCCCGGTGCTTAGTCCCCGCTTGAGGCTTTCCTCCCGCGTGCCATCCTTCTCCGCTGCCATGAGTGTCCCGACCGAACCTCCCGATCAGAGCCGCTTTCTCGACGCCCTGTCCGTGCAGAGTCAGTTCCACCATGTCTTCGATCATCTCAAGGGCATGGCCTTCTTCGCCAAGGACAAGCACCTCCGCATCATGGCCGCCTGCCGGAACTTCTATCTCCGCTTCGGCTACTCCACCGAGTCCGAGGTGATCGGAAAGACCGACCACGAACTCGTCCCCGCCTACCTCGTCGAGCACTTCGTCGCCGATGACCAGGAGGTCATCCGCACCGGCCAGCCGAAGCTCAACATCGTCGAGGTCTTCCTCAACGACCTCGGCGTGCCCGACTGGTACCTCACCAACAAGATGCCGCTCTTCGACAAGACCGGCGAGGTCATCGGCCTGATGGGCACCACCCGTCCTTACAACAGCAGCAAGGACACCCACCATCCCGACCGCGCCGTCGAGAAGGCGCTGCGGTTCATCCAGCAGAACTACCGGAAAAACCCGAGCGTCCAGGACGTGGCCGACCACACCGGCATCTCGCTGCGCCAGCTCCACCGCAAGTTCATGCAGGCCTTCCGCACCACGCCGAAGGAACTCATGCAGAAGCTCCGCATCCGCGCCGTCTGCGACATGCTGCTGGAAACGGATCTCAGCATCGGGGAAATCGCCTCCGTCCTGAATTTTCGCGATCAAGCCGCCCTCGGCCGCGCCTTCAAGGAAGTCACCGAGCTGACGCCGCTGGAGTATCGGAAAAGGAAGTGAGGAAAGCGAGAGTCCCGTCGCGAAGCCCTTGAAGGCTCTCCCGCCGACAAAGGCTCAGGCACACAAGCATGCGCCGACGACGAAAAAGGTCACTCCGAGAGTGATGCCTCCGATCATTCGCATCCAGTTCATCCGAGAGACACCTCCCGCAATCGCCTTTGAGTATCGAGGAAGCCCGAAAGCTCCAAGACCGATCAACAGCCATCCAATCCCGAAACAAAGCGCCGCTTTTCCATCGACTTCAGCTCCCCTGACCTCGATCCGTTGGGCAACGATTGCTTTCAATCCGATTCCAATCACGCCCAAGGGCAGCATGACACTGAAGACCCACCAACCCACGTTGGTGTCCGCCAAATTCTTTTTCAGGAGGCTCATTTGGGGTCAGAGGTTGGAGACAGAGGCAGCGACCTGACCCGCAGTTCAGCATGCTTCCGCTCGTGGTGCCGCGCCCTGAGATACGCGAAGATCAGCCAGACCATGATAGGAAACCAGAGGGGAAGGTTGAAGATACGAAGCGGACCTGGACCAAGGCAACCGACGGCCTGATCGTCAGCCAGGAAAGGTTGCAGCAGCTTCAGACCTGGGTGCCATTGAATTCCGGAACTCAAATGCGGCCACCCGCTGTTACAACCCGGGAACCCCGACGGAAAGATCTCCTTGAAAACCCTCAGCGACAGGTTTCCGTCCTTCATCGAAATGGAGTAGTCGATCTCGGAGGACAAAGTGGAAAAGCAGAAATTCGTGGATTGCTCGAACAGCATCCCCTCCACCCACAACGCCAACAACAAGCCCGGAACCGCCCAGCGGAACCAGAACCTCTTCGTGCGGAAAAAGAGAATGTTCGGCTGCGGCGATTGTTCCATGAATGAAGCCGGTTGGGGACGGTCGGCGATTCTATCAATACTCCTTCCCCTCCACCAAGGTCTCCACCTTTCCTTCCGATGTCTTGAACTGGAGGGGAAAGGTCCGGCGGGTCCTTCCATCGATCGTCTGGAAAACGGAGAAGTGGAGATGCGGTCGCGAGGAAAAGCCGCTGTTTCCTGAAAGTCCGATGCGCTCCTGCTCCTTCACCTGCTGGCCCAGCTTCACGAGGACACCGTCCTTCCGGAGGTGGCAGTATTCGGCGAAGGTCCCATCGTCGTGGCGCAGGATGATGTAGTTGTAGCTGTTCTTGTAACGCAGATCCTCGCCTCCGACGTCGGCGTCCGATCTGAGCGCCACCACCGTCCCGGCACGCGCGGCGAGAACCGTTGTCCCGACCGGCATGTCCCAGTCGATCGCATGTTCGTCGGCCGAGCCGGGTTGATGGCTGAATTTTCCAAAGTCCGCCTGGATGACGAGTCGGCGACCGCTGTTGTAAGGCAAGGCATACGCATGCGTGCTGGCCTTCACCTCGCCGCGTCGTCCAGGCTTCCAGGCGTATTGATATTGATAACTCCAACGGCGGCGCTTTTCCGTCGGACTGACCGTGACCAGTTCGATCCGGCTGCGACCGGCCGTATCGACCACGAGGGGCACCGGACAGGAGGTGGAGGCGTTCTCCAAGGCGAGGCTCAGCGAAATGGTGGCCTCGGTGCAGTTCTTCAGCACAGCGCAAATCGTCGTGCCTCCATCGCGGGTCTTGTCCTCCACGATCCGGACGTTGCTGTCCTCGACCGGCACAGGTTCCTTGGCCAGCGAAACCATCGCGGAGAAAATGGCCAACAGCGCGAAGGCTGCGAACTTGGAACCAGGAGTACCTTTCGCACGACATCGGAGTGGCATCGCTCGGAGGTGGCTGAGGGTTGATCGACATGGCTCCTTCATGAAACGAAGTCCTATCGAAACAGGCGGAGCCCTGCAAGAACCCCGCGCTCGGGCAATGGGGGAAGATGGCGCTTCCGATCTCCGCATGAACTTCCACTTGCCGCTGGAGGGGCGTCCCCTAGTTTGAGACCCGTGATCCAACAATTCATCGACCAGGCGACAGGCGACTCAGGCCGGGACCGTGGACGCAAGATCCTCCGCATCATCGCCGGGGCCTTCATCGCGATCTTCGTCCTGATCGGCATCTTCTCCTCATTCTACACCGTCAGCCCGGAGTCGGAGGCGGTGGTCCAGCGCTTCGGGAAATTCATGGCCATCGAGCCGCCGGGCCTTCATTTCAAGATCCCCTTCGGCGTGGACAGCGCGACCCTGGTGCCGATCCGCCGGCAGTTGAAGCTGGAGTTCGGCTTTTCCAGCCCCGGAGCCACCAATCCCGACCAGAGCAGCGACGAACCCGAACTCGAGCGCGACATGGTCACCGGCGACCTCAACGCCGCCAACGTCGAGTGGATCGTCCATTACACCATCTCCGACTCGCGCAAATACCTCTTCAGCGTGCGTGAGCCCGGCGCGACGATGCGTGACCTGACGGAAAGCGTGATGTGCGAGGTCATCGGCGACCGCACAGTGGACGAGGTGCTCACGATCGGTCGCACCGAGATCGAAGCCGAGTCCCTGGCGCGGCTTCAGAAAATCCTGGCCACGATCGACATGGGCATCCGCGCCAATCAAATCCAGCTGAACAATGTCCATCCTCCCATACGCGTGCAGCCATCCTTCGACGACGTCAACCGCGCCCAGCAGGAGCGCGAGCAGATGATCAACGAGGCCAACGGCCAGTACAACCAGATCATCCCGAAAGCCAAGGGCCTGGCCGACCAGCGGATCTCCGGCGCGGAGGGCTACGCCGTCCAGCGCATCAACGAGGCCGAGGGCGATGTCGCCCGCTTCAAGGAGCTCCTCGTCCAATACGACAAGGCCCCCGCCATCACCAAGCAGCGCCTTTACCTTGAGACCATGAACGAGGTCCTGCCCCAGCTCGGCAGCAAGGTGATCCTCGATGAGGACGCCAAGCAGTTCCTGCCGCTCATGAACCTCAATCCCGGCGCCGTCGTCGCTCCCGCCAAACGCTAACGCCCACCTTCCATGAAACAGCTCATCTTCCTGGCCGTTCCCGTCGCCGGATTCTTCGCCTTCATCCTCTTCGCCAGCAGCGCCTACACCGTCAGCCCCTCGGAGCAGGTCTTCATCACCGAGTTCGGAAAGCCCGTCGGCAACCCGATCAATGCCGACCCAGCAGTCGATGAAGCCGGACTCCATTTCAAGAAGCCCTTCGTCCAAAGCGTCAACCGCATCGAAAAACGCGTCCTCGAATGGGACGGTCCGGCCACGGAAATGCCGACGCGCGACAAGCTCTACATCTCGGTGGACAACTTCGCCCGCTGGCGGATTTCCGATCCCAAGAAGTACTACGAGCAGCTCCGCGACGAACACAGCGCGCTTTCCCGGCTGGACGACATCATTGGCAGCGAAACCCGCAACGTCATCGCCTCCCATGACCTCATCGAAGTCATCCGCAGCCAGAAGGACCGCAAGCCGGTGCGGGATGAGAACCTTGCCGCCAGCAACAGCAACCTCGGTGTCCTGCCACCGATCCTTTACGGCCGCAGCTTCCTCGACGAGCAGATCCTCAAGGCCGCCCAGCCGAAGGTCCGCGCCTGGGGAATCGAGCTGATCGATGTCCGCTTCAAGCGAATCAACTACAAGCCCGGCGTGATCGAAAAGATCTACTCGCGCATGGCTTCCGAGCGCCAGCAGATCGCAGACCGCTTTCGTTCGGAGGGCTCTGGAGAGGCCGCCAAGATTCTCGGCCGCAAGGAGCGCGACCTGCTTTCCATCCAGTCGGAGGCCTACCGCAAGGAGCAGGAGATCAAGGGCAAGGCCGACGCCCAGGCCACCGGAATCTACGCCAGCGCCTACAATTCCAGCCCCTCCGCCGCCGACTTCTATCAGTTCGTGAAAACCCTGGAGACCTACCAGAAGACCCTCTCCAAGGACACCACCGCCGTCTTCACGACCGACAGCGATCTTTTCCGTCTGCTCAAGCACATCGAGCCAGCGAAGGAAAAGGCCAGCGGGTCGCCCTGACGAGGCGCAGTGGCCATGCCGCCACGCTTCGGGAAAAAATCTGCCGCCTGTGGAACCTTGGCGAAGATTCTGCACGCTTTGTGCTTTCCTG
>JAIXVN010000356.1 GCA_027483005.1 Verrucomicrobiaceae bacterium | reverse complement strand
TACACAAGGATAATCCATAAACCCATGAAACCCAAAAACCGTATCTTCAATCTGCCTGCGGCATTCGTCATCGCCACCCTTGCCGCCACCGGAGCCTCCCATGCCGCCAAAACCTGGAGTGGTGCCACTGATGGAACCTGGGCCACTACAACCAACTGGGTAGAGAATGCACTCCCAGGAACCACCGAGACGATCGTTTTCGACTCGAACTCGACAGCCAACCTCAGCGTCGCCCTCGGCGCGAATCGGACGATTCGTGGAATTGATCTGATCACGCCGGCCAACCATGTCACCCTGACCGGAAGCACCCTCACGATCGCCAGCAACGGGATCAACATGGCTACGGCCAACAAGAACCTCACCATCACCTCGGCTGTCAGCGTTCAAAGCGCCATCCATTCCTGGAACGTGGCTTCAGGCACCACCCTGACCACCCCGGTTCCGGCTCGAAACGGCGGAGCCAACAATGACAGCATCGGCGGCCACATCGTCGTTTCCGGCGCGGGCACGGTGAAGATGGGCACAGCAGCATCGGGCCTCGTCGTGGACGTTGGCGGCGGCAATCCCTTCGTGTCGATCGCATCTACGGAGGACTGGGCCGGCACCGACGCGACCGGGACCATCATTCCCGCGACCTACACCAACAACGCCTTCACCGCGAACGCCAACATCGTCACGCCGGCCACCTACACCACGAACAATACCTCCGTCTCCAGCGTTCGCTTCGCGAACACCACCGGAGCTGTCACCGTCAACAACAGCAACACCTCGACTTACCGCGGCATCCTGATGACCTCTGGAGCCGACAGTGTGACGATCAACGGCGGCAACATCCGCCCGAACCGGACCGGCACCGGAGGGGCCAGTTTCTCCATCATCCAAAACAGCACGAGCAAGGACCTCACCATCGGTTCCACTCTCTCGGTCGCTTCCAGCGGCACCCCGGTGTCCGTGGTCAAGGGCGGACCGGGCCGGGTCATCTTCACCGGCAGCTACTCGGCAGGTGCGGGCCGCATCTTCATTCATCAGGGCACCGCGCAGTATGGAAACGGTGGCACCACCGGTGATCCCGGCAACACCGCTTCCAGCATCATCAACAATGCCTCGCTGGTCTTCAACCGCTCGAACGCCCTCACGGTCATCACCAACATTTCCGGCTCGGGCTCGCTGACTCAGGACGGCAGCGGTGAGCTTGCCTTCACCACCTCGGTCAGCACCTTCACCGGTCCCGTCAACATCAACGCCGGCACGCTGTCGGCCACGACCTTGAACAACCTCGGCTCCGGAACCGCCATCAACATCAACGGGGGAACATTCAAGTTCAGTGGCGCCTTCGATCCCTCCACCCGCGCCATCACCATCGGGTCAGGCGGCGCCACCTTCAACACCAACGCCCAGAACATCACCTTTGCCAATGCGGTCGGCAACAGCGGCAGCGGCAACTTCACCAAGGCAGGCACCGGCAATCTGACCCTCACCCAGCCCGCTGGCTGGACCGGCAGCACCAACATCGATGGAGGCACCCTCCTCGTCACCAACACCACAGGCTCCGCCACCAGCGGGGCGGTGACCATCGGCGCGGCCGGGGGACTCGGAGGAACAGGGACGGTCGCTGGAGCAGTCACCACCACCAGTGGATCGATCATCACCCCCGGCACGAGCGGCGTCAGCACCCTGAATGTCGGATCACTGACCCTCGAATCCGGCTCGGTCACGAACCTGGAGTTCGGCACCGGCAACGATCAGGTCAACGTCATCACGGCTGACGGTCTGATCCTGAATGGCGGCTCCATCAACCTCTATCAGGACGGCACCAATTTCACCACGCCCTTCGCCGGAACTCCAGGAACCTACAACCTGTTCCAATACACCGGCACCCTCGGTGGCTCGATCGGCAACCTCAGTGTCGGCAATCCCCAGCCCGGAAAGAGCTACGTCTTCGGAACCTCCGGAGGCTTTGTCACCCTCACCATCGCCAACTCCGGGGTGAACCGCAACTGGATCACCGACGGCAGCGGCGGATGGGACAACGCCGCCAACTGGAACGGCACGGTTCCAGATGCATCCCAGAGCGTGGCGAACTTCATCACCGCCCTCACCGCCCCGTCCACCGTCTCCCTCAACGGCAGCAAGACGACAGGCAACCTGGTCTTCACCAGCGCCACCAACGGCTACACCATCGATGCCGGCTCCGGAGGATCGCTGATCCTCTCCAATGGCAGCAGCAACGCCACCATCAATGTCAACTCGGGCATCCATTTCATCTCAACTCCGATCAGCCTCAACAACAGCGTTGATATCGCGCTTCCGCTGGCAGGACGTTCCCTGACCCTCTCCGGAATCATCTCCGGAACCGGCCTGAGCCTCAACAAGACCGGACTGGGCGACCTCAACCTGACGGCTGCCAACACCTTCACCGGAGACATCACCCTGACCGGAGGCAGCACGACCTTCGCCCCCTCGGGACTCGGCACCGGAAACCTCTTCCTCGATGGCGTGAAGCTCGTCTGGGACGGCACCAACAACGAGGATCTCACCAGCGGCGCGCGCACCGTCAGCATGATTGACAACGTCATCACCTTCGACACCAACGGCAACGACGTCCTGATCGCCAACTCCATCGGAGAGAACGGCAACGCCTCGCTCGTCAAAATCGGCGGTGGAAAGCTCACGCTCGCCGCTGACAACACATTCTTCGGCAGCCTCACGATCAACAACGGCGAACTCGCCCTTGGCAATGGCGGAGCCAGTGGCTCGGTCCCTGGTGCCATCGTCAACAACACCCAGATGACCATCAATCGGTCCGACACCGCCACGATCGCCAGCGCCATCAGCGGCACCGGCTCTCTTGAAAAGGTCGGAACCAATGAGGTCATCCTTTCCGGAAACAATTCCTTCACCGGCGATACCCTCCTCACCGCAGGCACGCTGACGATCGGAAACACCAACGCCCTCCAGAGAAGCAAGCTCGACTACACCACCGGCACCCTCCAGTTCGGCTCCGTGACCGCCGCCACGATCGGAGGGCTGACCGGCACCATCGACCTTCCACTCACCAATGCTTCGGCTGCCGCAGTCGCACTCACCGTTGGCGGCGCCAATGGCTCAGGCGAGTACAGCGGCAGGTTCTCGGGAGCAGGCTCGCTCACCAAAGCCGGCACCGGATCCCTGATCCTGAGCAATGACAACACCTACACCGGAGCCACCGGAATCAACAATGCGGGCGGCACGATCGATCTGACCACCGGAGGAAAGATCTCCACCACCGCCCTCAACACCGGCACCGCCACCCGCTTCATGGTCACCGGCGGCGACCTGACCTCCAGCGCCCAGACCACGATCTCCTCAGAGGGCTACAACGCCAACTCTGGATTCAACCTCATCACCGGAACCGCCACCTTCAACGGAGGCATCCGGACTGGAGGCAATGATGGTTCGCTGATCTCGGTGGCGGGAGGCACCTTCACCGCGTCGAGTGTCACCCTGCAGCGCACTCAGAACTTCCAGGGATTCGCAGCAGGACCGTCTTCGAGTGCCGCTACCTACATTGAAACAGGAGCCTCCAACACCACGGGATTCGTGGTGTCTGGCGGCACGGTTGCAATCAGCGGAGCCTTGAACGTCGGCACCACCAATTCCTGTGCCTCAGCCCTGATCTCGGGAGGAACCACCACCGTGGCCGGAGTCGTCGTCGAGCTGCCTGTCTCTTCGTGCTTGATGCGGTAGAGCTTGAACGAGTGCGCGACTTGCTGTGAGTCCTCTTTGGTGAAGTTGACCGCGGCGCAGAGGAACTTCTCGTACAGGTTGATGAGCTTGACCTCGAAGTTGGCCTTGCGGACCAGGTCGGACGTGAGG
>JAIXVN010000229.1 GCA_027483005.1 Verrucomicrobiaceae bacterium | reverse complement strand
TGTGGCCGATGCGGTCGGCCAAGGGTCCGCCGACCACCGCGAACACCCCCGGCACCGTCTTGATCCGCTTCGAGATGTCATCGAGGATCACATTGCGATCGCGACCTTTGTCACCGCTTTCCGGGCTGCGGAAATCAACATCGAACTCGGCCGTGGAAACCGGCACCACATGGTCGCCCCGCTCGGCACGACCCAGCCGGCGCCCCACCTTCCTCACCTCGGGCACCGAAAGGATCTGCTGCTCGACGACGTCCGAGATCCGGTTCATTTCCTCCAGCGAGGTTCCAGGCGCGGAGGTCACCGCCACGAGTGCGGTCTCCTCCTTGAACTTCGGCAGGAAATCCTTGCCCATCTTCGGATAGAGCGAAAAGGCGCCGACCACGATCACCAGCGCGATGGCGAGCAGGAGATAAGGCTGATTCAGTCCGAAGCGCAGCCAGACATGCTCGAGCAGCCATTTCATGCCACGCGTGACCAGGCCATCCTTGTGCGCGTGTCCGGCCTTCGGATTGAGGAGGAACGAGCACAGCACCGGAATGGCTGTTAGAGAGACGATGAAGGAGGCCACCATCGAGATGATTGTCGCGATCGCGATGGGCGCGAACAACTTGCCCTCAACGCCGGTCAGCCCGAGCAAGGGCAGGAAGACCAGGATGATGAGGATGGTGGCATAGAGGATCGAGTTCCGCACCTCGCCGGAGGCCCTGGCAATGACCGCCAGACGTGGATGGGGATGTTCGAGCGCGGCATTCTCACGCAATCGTCGGAAGACATTCTCCACATCAACGATCGCGTCATCGACCACCATCCCGATCGCGACCGCGAGCCCGCCGAGGGTCATCGAGTTCACGCTGATGCCGGACCATCTGAAGATCAGCAGCGTGATCCCGAAGGAAAGCGGCATCGCCATGAGCGTGATGAAGGTGGTGCGGAAGTTCAGCAGGAAGATGAAGATGACAATCGTCACCATGATCGCACCGTCGCGGATCGCTTCTGCCAGGTTGCCGATGGCGTGATCGATGAAATCCTTCTGCTGGAACAACAGGGTGGTCTCGACCCCTTTCGGAAACGAGGCCTTGAGCTCATCGAGCGCGGTGTTGACCTCACCTGTCAGCGCCCGGGTGTCGAATCCGGGGGCCTTGGTGATCGACATGATCACGCCATAGGTCGGGGTCTTCTCCGGACTCTGACTGACCGTCGCATCGCCGCGCATCGGCTCGATGCCCCAGACGACATTCGCCACGTCACCAATCGAGATCGGTCGGTCGTTGACCTTCTTCACGATGGTGCTGGCGATGTCGCGAAGCTCCACGGTCATCGCCAGATTCCGGACCATGATCTCGGTCGTGCCGGTGTTGATGAAGCCTCCTGTCGTCGTGCTCGCCGCCTCAGCGGCCGCCTTTTCCAGCTCCTCATAACTGATGCCGTTGGCCTGCATCCGATAGGGATCCGGCTGGACCTCGATCTGTTTCACTCCTCCGCCCATGTTGAGGATCTCGGCGATGCCGGAGATGCTCTGAAGGCGGCGCTTGATCGTCCAGTCGGCAATCGAGCGCACCTCGCTCGGGGGCAGGTAGCCGGGCTCGCCCTCCTTGATGGTCGAACGCACGCCGACGAGAAGGATTTCGCCCATCAGCGAAGCCACCGGCGTCATGAACGGCTGCACGCCTTCCGGCAATTGCTCGCGGACTCCCTGCAGGCGTTCCTGAACCAACATGCGGGCCTTGTAGATGTCGGTATCCCAGCCGAACTCGGCATAGACCAGTGAAAGCGAGACATCGCTGTTGGTCCGCAGCCGGGTGAGCCCGGCCACCCCCATCAGCGCGCTTTCGATCGGCTGCGTGACGCGGGTTTCCACCTCCTCGGGAGAAAGTCCGGAGGATTCCGTGAGGATGATGACCGTCGGCTTCGAAAGGTCCGGCAGCACCTCCACCGGCAGCTCCCTCGCAGTGCGCAGACCCAGGACCATCAGGACGATCGCCAGTCCGACGATGATCGCACGGTTGGCCAGCGACCAATGAATCAATTTGTTGAGCATGACGGGGAAACGGGGTATGGACTGGGTGTGACGAAGCGGGAACTGATCGCAAAACACCGGGACGCCATTCTCGCCCTCGCGGCGAAACATGGTGCGACCGATGTGCGCATTTTCGGCTCGGTGGCCCGAGGCGATGAGAACGAGGCGAGTGATGTGGATGTCCTCGTTAGAATGGAGGCCGGTCGCAGCCTTTTCGACATGGGGGAGCTCCTGATGGATCTCCGTGATCTGCTAGGCTGCAAGGTGGACGTGATTTCCGAACACAATGACATGCGCCCGCATTTCAGGGATAGCGTGTTGAAAGATGCGGTGGCGGTATGAAATCGATTCGCAGTGACGAGCAGAGGCTTCGAGACATCCTCGATGCCATTGGCGCGATTCACCGGCATCCATGGGATGATCACGAACTTTACCTGCGGGACGAAGTGCTCCGCTGGTTCTTCCGGTCTCAGGTGCAGATTGTCGGAGAGGCCATTTACAAGCTGAGCGATGCCTTTCGAAAGGCTCATCCTGAGGTGCCTTGGCGTGCCATCATCGGAATGCGACACATCCTCGTGCATGACTACTTCGATGTGGAATGGGAAATACTCTGGCGGGTGCTGCAAACGCGCATCACTCCCTTGAAAGCACAGATCAAAGCCATTCTGAGTCGTCTGGATGCTCATGGCTCGGGTGAGGTTTGAGGTTTTCTCCTGACCAAACTGACCAGCAAGAGGACCAACAGGACTCCGCTGGTGTATTTCCACAACGGGCTGGCTTCCGCATGATCGTGATGCTCCCCACCCTTCTCGGCGGCCATCGCGGCCTTCTTTTCAGGTGTCAGTTCGGAGCCGTCAGCCGCGTGCTCGTGACCGTGGGCGGCATCGAGGGCTTCCTTGAGGGAAACACTGCCGCCACCGGCGAAAGACAGGGAATAGGCTCCTCGCGTCACGACATCATCCGCCGGAAGAAGTCCTCCGGTGATCTCGACGAAGCGGTCGTTCATTTCCCCGACCTGCACCGGCGTCTTGATGAAGGCGTTCGGGAGATCGAAGTGCTTCACATAGACAAAGCGCGTGCTGGCATCGCCCTGCAAGGCAGCGCGCGGCACACTGACCACGTTCTTGCGGCTGCTCATCACGATGGAGAACTCGGCGCGCATGTCGGGTCGAAGGCGGAGGCCGGGATTCGCGAGCTTGAACACGGCGTCGATGGTTCCGCTCTCACGGTCGGCCGAGGTGCCGAAGCGGATCATCTCGCCATCCAGTGGCAGATCTCCAAGGGCGGGAACGTGGATGTGGGCCTTGCTTCCGGGCGCAAGCTTCGCGGCCTGGCTTTCCGGCACACGGGCAATGGCCAGCACCTCGCTGAGATCGGAGATATCGAGCAACTCCTTTTCAGGCTCGACCGGTTCGCCGAGGCGGACGTGCGACTGCAACAACAGGCCACTGATCGGCGACTTCAGTTCGATCACCGGCGGCGGATTTCCCGGCTGGCGGCTCTCGACGCGAACCAGCACCTGGTCGGACTTCACCGCATCGCCTTCCTGGGCATCGAGGCCGATCACCCGACCGGAAATGCGGCTGCTCACCACCGCGTGGCGCTGGGGGATTTCCGCGATGCGGCCAAGGGCGAAAACGCTTTCCTCGAAGTCCGTTTCCTCGGCCTCGACGGTCTCGATGCGGAGGTTCTTCACGCCGGTTTCATCGAGCACGATCGTGTCGGAACTCACGGCTGCACGGACGAGGGCTGTTAGAGATAACAGCAGAACAAGAGTTGGTTTCATGATCGAAAAGGGGTTCAAGGTTTCGCGAGAGCGGTTTCGTGGCGGATGCGCGCGAGGTGGAATTCGCGCAAGGCATCGAGCCGGGCGACGGCGAGTTGGAGACGCTTCTCGCGGGTCCTCAGCACCGACTGGATCTCGCCCTGGCCATTGCGATAGGTGGTTTCGGCAAATGTCCGTTGCTCATCGGCAAGCGGCATCAGGGTGGTGTTGATCTCGTGGATCAGCTTCGCCCACTGGGCCATCTCATTGCGGGCTGTATCCGCTTCCAGACGGATGCCCCTGCCGAGTGCCGCCGCTTCGAGTTCCCGGCGCTTCTGTTTTGCCTGGGCCTCCTGGATCGCGCCCTCGTTGTTGTTCCAGAACGGCAGGGCGATCTTGAAACGAAGACCGACAAAGGCATCGCTCCGGTAACCTTCGGGAACATCCTGAATGCGCTCGGCGGAGGTGAACAAGCCACCTTCGACATCATCAAAGCGGCGGGCCCTTTCAAGCAAGACCCCCTGCGCGGCGGCCTGGGCCTCGAGCTCGGCCGCTTGAAGATCGGGTCGCCGCGAGGGATCGGTCGAGGCCGCAGGCAAGGTGGGTTCGGGCAAGGTTCCCCCGACATTGAGCAGCTCACCCGGCCGCATGCCCAACAGTGGCTTCAGTTCGCCGAGCAGTGCGGTTTCGCTGGCATCGAGCTGTCGGATCTCGGTGGACAAGCTCGCCGCCTCAAGCTTCGCCTGCCCGGCATCGAGCGCCGAGCCCTCCCCCTTCGCCACCACCTCGGACAGGAAGGCCGCGAACTCACTGGAAACCCCGAACTGCTCCCGCAGCAACTCGCGCCGCTGCCGGAGCAGGAGCACATTGACGATTCCCTGACGGGCCTTGCCCACGAGGGTCCTCTCGACCTCTCGCACTTCGGCCTCGGCGGCCTTCAGTTGGGAAAGCGAGACCTGCTTTTCCAAACGAAGCCGGTCGGTCACTGGAAAGCGCTGCGACAGGCCGATCTGGATCGTTCCTTCCCGAAAGCTGGGGGTGTGTTGGATTGAAGTTTCGAGTTCCGGGTTGTCGAGCCGACCGGATTGATTCATCCGACCAAGCGCCTCCTGGATGCGGAGACGAGCTGCGGCGAGATCGGGGTTCTGGGCACGGATGCGGTCGCTGACACTGGCCAGAGACACCACGACGGAAGATTCCGCATGGAGGGGAATCGCCGCCAGCAGGAAGGCTGCGACGGCAGGCAAACGAAATGGATGCATGAAAAGGATGATTTGAATCAACTACCTCAAAGGATGGGCGCATGGACGTGACTCACCCTCAGAGTGCTTCACGGGGAAAACGAGCGGCCCGTTCCAACAGGCCACGACTCCGCACAGGGGAGCGTTTCCAGACTCAAATGATCGGCGGCTTGTCCAGCGGCAGCACCGGGCCTTCCGGCGGGTGCTCGTTGCCACTCCGCCCACGCGGGCCGGACTTCCACTCGGGGAAAACCATTGGATCAACCTGCTTCATCACACCCCACATCGGAGTCGTGCAGCACTCGCCATGATGATGGTCGTGATGATGATGAAACGGCGGGCATTTCGGACCATGCTCGGAGTCTGCGGCCTCCTCATGGCCATCGCAGCAGGCCTCCTCATGGGCTTTCGGCGGACAGAAATCAAAGTGCGCTCCGGACGCACGAACTCCCAGACCCAGAAACAGGGCAATCAGGAAGAGCGTGTTCACCAAGCGGACCATTGGGACGAATCAAGAACTCCAGCGCCCATTCCGCAAGGAAAAGTTCACGTTGCTGGAGCATCTCCTGGCCTTCATGGCTTTAGCGAAGTAGGCCTGCTCAAGTCCGTCTCTGGAGTTTCTTCGGCCTTCGTAGCTTCAGCGAAGCAGGCCAGCTCCGAGGCCAGGTTTCTTGAGGAATCATGGAATGTGAATAGCGTCGAAAATGATCATTTAATCACCTCAATCATGAAATCCTTGATCGCGGCCACTCTGTTTCTCGTCTCGTTGGGGCATTCCGCACCACCCGCTTCGCCATCGATTGCACCACGTTCTTCTCCTTCCAAATCCATCGTCGTTCCCCCTCCCTGCAAACTTCCTCAACCACCCAACAAGCTACCGGACGAAGCGGTCGAAGCCCTCAAGAGCGGTGTGAAGTTCATCCTCTTCTCGTTGGAACCGCCGATCACGATTGAAGACGATAAGGAAGTATTGAAGCCCGAACAGAAGCATCACGGTTTCAAGATTCTTGGCTCCACCGAACTCGTGAATGCCGTCACCAAGGACTCGGCGATTGCTTCCATCACCGAAGGCGTGAAAAAGCATACCTCCGAGGGGTCGGGATGCTTCCTTCCGAGGCATTCGCTCAGAGTGACCGCCGCAAATGGCAAGATTTATGATTTTCTGACCTGCTTCCAATGCACCAAGATCGAGGTGTATGTCGGGGACAAGAGAATTGGTGGCGCAGGCATCGTTGGCTCACAAAAACCCCTCGACGACATCCTGACCGCCGCCAAGATTCCATTGGCCAAGCCGATGGAAGGCGAGAATTGAAACCACATCCAGCGAGTGCAGACCATTTGTCGCCCCCACTCGCACTTCTCATCCCC
>JAIXVN010000424.1 GCA_027483005.1 Verrucomicrobiaceae bacterium | reverse complement strand
TTCGGCCAGACGATGCCATTGCTGTAGATCTTGAAATACTCCTCCTGGCTCACCGGGGAATTGCCGCCCTTGCTGCCATGATCATCCTTGTTGCCGGACTCATTGGTGCCGCCCTTGACCGTGTTCATGTCCGTCGTGGCCTGGGCCATGCCGTTGGGGAGGGCTGTTTCCCGGAACAGGATGGTGACGACCCCGACCGGATACTCGCCGGTGGCGACCGGCTGCTGAGCCGGTGCATAGTTCGGGATGGGCGCGGCTTTCGGAGGTTCAGGCTTTTCGTCTTTGGCGGCAAGGGAGCCCGATGGGAGAAATCCGAGAATGGCCAGGAAAAACGGAAGCGTTCTCCGTAGTGGGATCAAAAGACCACAAACCGCCTTCAGGCATTCGGCACGATTGGAGAAAACACGTTGCATCGGAAAACTCGAAGCTAAGCTCAGCGCATTCTTTGCCAAGATCATTTCGCGAGCCGAATGACAGGCCACGCGGCAGGCGATCCTCTCCAATCCTCCGACTTCCGGTTTTCAGGGTTTCCGCCGCCCGCTTTTCGCCGCATGGTCCGCGCGCACCATGGCAGTTCTCGATCCATCGAAGCTTCTCGATTCCTCCTCCACCGACGAGATCCTCAGCGCCTTCCTCGACTACCTGATCGAAAGCGGCGTGGAACCCTACGATCATCAGGAGCAGGCAATCCTCGAACTTTTCGACGGCCGCAACGTCATCCTGAACACCCCGACAGGCTCGGGGAAATCCATGGTCGCGCTGGCGGTCCAGTTCAAGGCGATCTGCCAGGGCAGGCGGGCCTACTACACGGTGCCGATCAAGGCGCTTGCGAACGAGAAGTTCCTTTCGCTTTGCAAAATCTTCGGGCCGGAAAACGTGGGCATGATCACCGGCGATGCGACCGTGAATCCCGGCGCCCCGGTGATCTGCTGCACGGCGGAAATCCTCGCCAATCTCGCCCTGCGCGAAGGCTCCAGGGCCCAGGTGGACGATGTGATCATGGACGAGTTCCATTACTACTCGGATCATTCGCGCGGTTCGGCCTGGCAGGTGCCGCTGCTGACGATGCCGCAGTCGCGCTTTCTCCTGATGTCTGCCACGCTGGGCGACACCGCCTTTTTCGAAGAGGTTCTCACCGGCTTGACCGGAGTGGAAACCTCGCTGGTGCGATCCGAGAACCGACCGGTGCCGCTGGAATTCGACTACAGCGAAACGCCGATGGAGGAGAAGGTGATCGAACTGGTCGAGGCCGGTCGCTCGCCGGTGTATCTGGTCCACTTCACCCAGCTCGCCTGCGCCCGCAGCGCCCAGAACCTGCTGAGCTCGAATTTTTGCACGAAAGAGGAAAAACGTGAGATCGCCGAGGCCCTGCACGATGCGAATTTCAAAAGCCCCTATGGCAAGGAGGTCAGCAAGCTGCTCCGCCACGGCATCGGCATCCACCATGCCGGGCTGCTGCCGAAGTATCGCATCCTGGTCGAAAAGCTCACGCAGAAAGGCCTTCTCAAAGTGATCTGCGGCACCGACACCCTGGGCGTGGGGGTGAACGTGCCGATCCGCACGGTCGTGTTCACCCAGCTCTGCAAGTACGATGGAAATGGTACCAAGACCCTCACGGTCCGCGATTTCAAGCAGATCTGCGGTCGCGCCGGACGTCGTGGTTTCGACAACGTCGGCTACGTCGTCGCGCAGGCACCGGAGCACGTGATCGAGAATCTCCGGCTGGAGAAGAAGTCGAATGGCAAGAAGTCCTTCGTGAAGCGCAAGCCGCCGGAGAAGGGATATGTCGCGTGGGACGAGAAAACTTTCCGCCGCCTGATCGACTCGGCTCCAGAGAAGCTGGTGTCGAGCTTTCCGGTCCATCACGCGATGCTGCTCAACGTGCTCGGACGGCAGGATGAGGATGGCTGTGCGGTGATGAAGGGACTCATCGCGAACTGCCACGAACCGGATTCCAAGAAGCGGGCACTTCGCAAACGGGCCTTCCAGTTGTTCCGCGGACTCGTTGAAGGAAACATTCTGCGCATCATTCCTCCGGCCGAACGAACCGGTCCCGCGAAGGTGGCCTTGAACGTCGAGCTCCAGGACGATTTCTCGATGAACCAGGCGCTCGGTCTCTATCTGATCGATGCGTTGCCGCAGTTGGAGATGGAGTCCCCGGAATACTCGCTGAACGTGATCTCACTGGTCGAGGCGATCCTGGAGAATCCCGAGGTCATCCTGCGCAAGCAGTGTGATCTTCTGAAGGGCGAGCTGATCGGCAAGCTCAAGAACGAAGGCGTCGAATACGAGGACCGCATGCTGCAACTGGAGGAGGTCGAGTGGCCGAAGCCCGGCAAGGATTTCATCTACGACACCTTCAACGCCTTCGTCGCCGGACGTCCCTGGATGGCGGAGGGAAATGTCCGGCCGAAGTCGATCGCCCGCGAGATGTTCGAGAACTGGCAGTCATTCGAGGACTACGTGAAGACCTACGGCCTCGAACGCAGCGAGGCCGTGCTGTTGCGCCACCTTTCCGAGGTCTACAAGGTCCTTTCGCAGACCGTGCCGCCCGCGATGAAGACGCCGGAGGTGCTGGAAGTGGAGACCTTCCTGGAGGACATCCTTCGCAGCGTGGATTCCAGCCTGCTCGACGAGTGGGAAAAGCTCCGCAATCCCGAGTATGTGCCCGTGGCCGATCGTCCGCCCGCCGAGCGGCAGGCCCAGCCATTCACGCGCAACAAACCCGCCTTCACCCGCGCGCTCCGAAATGCGGTGTTTGACGTGGTGAAGGCCCTTTCACACGGAAAGTTCGAGGATCTGTTCGAAAGGATCGAGCCGCAGGACTCCGATGGCCTTCCGTGGAACCGTGAGCGGCTCCTCGCTCTAACAGATGACTATTTCGCCGATCATGAACGCATCCGCCTGGAT
This sequence comes from Verrucomicrobiaceae bacterium, assembly GCA_027483005.1. Taxonomy (GTDB): domain Bacteria; phylum Verrucomicrobiota; class Verrucomicrobiia; order Verrucomicrobiales; family Akkermansiaceae; genus Luteolibacter. Next base: position 4,034 of record JAIXVN010000424.1, on the reverse strand, counting down.
CCCGAGGCGCGCAACACCAAGCACACGCGGATCGAGGATCTGTCGGCTGAAGGCCTGCGCAAGTGGTCCTGCGAGCAGACCCTGATCGATCCCGAGGACGACAACGACTGGTCGATGAAGTTCACGGTCGATCTTGATCGCAGCGATGCCGAAGCCCGGCCGGTGCTCGTTCTGGAGGCGATCGCTCCGATCGGGTGAGGACCTAGGCCCGCCACACCACATCTTCCCCGAACTCGACCCGCACATCCTCGGCGGTGCGTCTTGAGCGGGAAACCCACCTCGCCAGCACGCTTTCCAGCAGGAAGAGAATGAAGGCGGCGGCGGCCAGCAGCTTCCAGATTTCGCGCCCGAAGCCCTTTCCCTGAAGCACTCCGAGGATGTCTCCGATCGATCCTGGCTGAAGCAGATCGGCATGCTTTCGGATCAGGGCGAGATCGTCATTCGTCATCGGTTCAAAGCGGCTTTCACCTGCTTCACGCTTCACGGCGATGGGAAGTTGTCCGTCGTTCAGATCCGGCATCACGTCATTCAAGGACTCACCGGCGGCCACCTGATAGACCCCGGGAATCGCCGATCCGTTGATGACCAGTTCCTGTCCACGTCGTCCACTGCGGATCGTGGCCTCGCGTGGGAGTCCGAGGGGATCGACCACCTTCATGGGGCTGTTGGAATCGCTGGCGAGGGGAAGCAGCGCGGAGGATGGAACCAACTGGCGCGTCCCACCCGGTGGCGTCCAAAACAGCCGGACATAAGCTTCGCCGCCGTCCTCTTCATATTCCAGTTCGATGGGAACCGGCTTGCCCGCTTCGAGTGTCACGCGGCCAAATTCCTTCGACCACGGTTGGGCCTTGCCGAGGCTTCGATCCGCGATGCGGAGTTCGGCCCGGTCATCGACCTCGGCCTCCAACAGGTAGTCGCCACTTGTCGGCGCGACGAGGCTGCCTTTCCAGTGGATCGAGAAATTGTCCTGGGGCATCCGCTTGTCGGGCCGATCGTTGCCCCAGGTGAAGTCGATCGCCGGATCAATGCGGGTGATCTGGGCCTTCCGGTTCCGATCCCGGGATTTGCAATACTCGGCGGAGAGCCCACCGTTCACTCCATTCAGCGCGATGCTCGGGCTCCAGGAAGCCTCGATGTTGAGGTTCACACCACCACCCGCCAGCCAGGTGACCAGCTCATGCACGAGCGGCACGAACGAACTCCGAGCGGGAAGGTTTCCGGAACGGGCATCGAAGGCACAGGTCGCGAGCAAAGTACGACCATTCCCGTAGTTCCGGCTGGCCAGAAATGCATCGCCGTTGGAATACGCCGCGCCTTGCACGCCGCCAGTGACCACCTCACCGGCTTTCCGCCAGCGTTTCACCAGGCAGGCCTGGAGATCGCTGTCCTTCTTGAAGATCCCGAGCGACTCATGGACGAAGGTTGAGGCGGCAGGAGACACGCCCGATTCGTCGGTCGCCTCCTCGCCCAGCGACATCGGCAGAAGTTTTCCATCGATTCCGCTCCAGGTATTGTAGAACGCGGATTCCGCCCGTGGTCCGGCGATGACCAGCAGCCCGGCTCCATCGGAAACCTTCGATGCCAGTTTGGCGGCGATGCGTTCCGGCAAGCGTGAGACATCCGCCAGCACGACCACGGCCGCGTCGTCGAGATCCTCCTCCGAAAGCGAAGGAGCTGCGACGACTCGTGGATCCATCAGAAAACTCTCGCCAGCCGGTTTGCCGCTGATCAGCGAGGAGGACGGGGCCAGCGCGAGTGCCGAATAACCGGCGGCCCGTTCGAAAAACGAGCCAGCCGGATTGCCATCGACCAGCAGGATCGGCAGTGCACCTCGCACGTTGATCACGCGCTCGCAGCGGTTGTCGCTGGAAAGGTCGTCCTTGGAATCGATGCGGGCCTCCACGATCTGCGGACCGGCTTTCGTGAAACGATGTCGGAACTCGACGGTTTCCTTCTGGCCCGCGATCAAGAGCCCGACCGCCTGCTCACCGACCTTCTTGCCGCCGATTTCCAACACCACGGGCCCGGAGGTGATGGCCTCGGTGCCGGTGTTTTCAACTGTGACGCGGAAGACCAGTTCGCGATCCGTCCCGACCACCTGCCGCGAGGTGTCGATGGAGGTGATGGCGAGGTTCTGGAACTGCGCGGGCTTTCCGAAATTTCTAACAAGAAGCTTCGGTCGGGTCGGCATTCCGGCCCAGGCATTCTCCAGGCTTTGCCAGGCTCCGGGATTCTCCAGCCGCCAACCGGCGCGTTGGTCGTCGGTGAAGACGAGGATCTCCTTCGAGGCATTGCTGCCTTCGTTGAGCCCGAGAGTCGCCACGCCGAGTGCATCATGAGCGCGGAAGGTGCCGCCGACGGGTTGCAGCGAATCCAGCACGCCGAGGACATCGGCGCGATGGGTGAGAGGCGTCGAGGTTTTCGCCTCAGGCGTCGGGCCACCGAGCACGACGGTGAAGGCGGTGCCACGTGGAGCGTCCTTGACCACCTCCTTCGCTTCCTCGATCGCCTGGCGGAAGACCGACTTGCCGTCATGAGTCAGTTCCATCGACGACGAACCATCGATGACCAAGGCAACGTCGCGACTGCCACTGGCCTCGAAGCGTTTCAAGTTGAGGACCTTTTCCGCAAACACCAAGCCGCCTGCCGAAAGCAGCAGCACCACCGAGATGATCCGCGTGATCCATCTCGGCTTTCCGGAAAGCACGAAGGAGCCGCCAAGGAGTGCGATGCCGATCAGGGCAGCGGGCAGCACGAACAACCATGGCACACTCGAATCCGGTGGAACGAAGGGCCGTGCAAGAGCCAGAGCGAGCAAACCTAACAGCAGGCAGCGCGCGGCCATCAAAAGCAGATCTTCCCACTGCATCCGGCGGCGACGGATCGCCAGCGTGTCGAAAAGAAATCGCATCGCGCCCCAGTCGATCGGCTTCGCGGCCTGCTGGCGGACAAGGTGGATGATGATCGGAATCGAGACACCCGCCAGCCCAGCCAGCAACCATGGATTGAGGAAGAGCATTTACTTTCGTCCTCCCAGGTAGCGCAACAGGGTGTCGCGCAGTGGCGTCTTCGTGTTCACCGGCACGTAGTCGGCGCGGAGTTTTCCGCAGGCGGAGTCGATGCGTTTCACGAAGCCTCGAAGACGCTCAAGGTAAGCGGCACGAACGGCCTGCGGATCGATGCGCAGCATGGCCTCGATGCCTTCGAGGTCGCGGAAGCGCTGGAAGTTCTTGAAGGGAAAGGTCAGTTCCTCCTCGGCGAGAAGATGGAAGACGACGAGCTCATGTTGGCGGTAATCGAAGTGGTGGAGGGCCTCGACGATCTTTTCCGGATCGTCGAAAAGGTCGCTGATGAGAATGACGAGCCCGCGTTTTGGAATGCGTTCGGCGACTTCATGCAAGGGCGTGCCGACGTCGGTGTCCTCGCCTGCTTTGGTGGTGTGGAGTTCCTCAAGAATCCGCCGCACCTGGCTGGGACGGCTGCCGCTGCGGATGAAGGCGCGCGTGGTCTTGTCGAAGGTGACCAGCCCGGAGGCGTCGCCCTGTTTCACGAACAGATAGGCCAGCGCGGCGGCGAGGTGCTTGGCGTAGTCGAGCTTGGAAAGTGCCTGTCCATGCACCTTGGCGGCATGGTCGCCGGTGTAGCTCATCGAGCCGGAAACATCGATCGCGATCGTGGCGCGGAGGTTGGTTTCCTCGATGTATTGGCGAATGACATGGCGGTCACTTTTCGCCATCACACGCCAGTCGAGGTTCTTCGGATCATCGCCGGGCGAGTATTCGCGGTGCTCCGCGAACTCCACCGAGAAGCCCTTGTCCGGCGAGGTGTGTCGTCCGGAAAGCGTGCCCTGCATCCGTCTGCGGGCGGACCATTCCAGGCGGCGCATGATCCCCATCGTCTCCTCGGGGAGGAGACGCATGCAGTCGGGGAGTTTCAATTCGGAGTTCAAGAGAGAGGAGTAAGAGTTTTCAACCACGAATGAACGCGAATGGACACGAAGGCAGGAGAGTGAACGACGATTTCTTCACTGAGGA
>JAIXVN010000385.1 GCA_027483005.1 Verrucomicrobiaceae bacterium | reverse complement strand
TTCCGCACCGCGCAGTTGGAAAGATGGACGGCGACTTGTTCGAAGCTCATGACGGACGCATTCGGAACAAAGCCCCAGCCGCCTTTCTGGACCGATGCACATTTTTCCATGATCTGCTCGTTGCGGATGTTGCCGGTGGTGGCGGCCGAGCCCTCCTCGCCATGCACATCCCCGATCCACCCAAAGCGCTCGTTGACGATCATCTGCGGCTGGTGCTTGCGGACCATGCCCATGACTCCGAGGGCCTTGCCGGTGGATTCCTCCTTGTCCTGATAAGCCTCGCCCACCTGCCAGTCACCCTTCGGATCCTGATGCTTTCCACTGTCCCAGAAACGGTCTTCCAGTGGGCGATCGGTGCTCTGTCCAAGATAGCCGCCATCCCAGAACATGTATTCGATCGGGCCGTAGTTCCTGAGGAGCACGCCGAGTTGCTCATAGACCTCCTCTTTCATGAGCCGTGCGTTTTCCTTGTGCCAGGGCTCGGCGGTGTAGCCCCAGACGTTCGGTTTGCAGCCGGTTCCACTGACATTGTAGTAGCCCGGATAACGCCAGCTCATCGGCGAGTAGTAGAGGCCGACATGCAGCCCGGCTTTCCTGACCGCGTCGGTGTATTCCTTGATCAGGTCGCGTCCGAGATGCTTGGTGCTGGTCCAACTGTTGGGATGCTTGCTGTCGAACAAGGCATAGCCATCGTGATGCCTGGTGGTGAGGACGGTGTATCTCATTCCGGCATTCCTGGCCAGCTCCGCCCAATCCGCGGGCTTGAACTTCGCGGCGGTGAACCCCTTTTCCGGGTCCTCCGCGCGGGCCCGATAGACGTCCGGCGGGATGACCTTGCTGTGCATGACCCACTCGCCGCCCTTGTCGATCGATGAATAGACGCCCCAGTGGATGAACATCCCGAATCGGGCGTCGAGATACCACTTCATGGCGCTGTCCGGAAGGTTCTCCACTCCGCCTTCGGATTGCGGGGCGGGCATGGTGGGAGTCACGAATTCCTGAATGGACGGCTCCGGGGCTTCTCCGAGATACTCCAGTTCGAGCGAATCAGCATATCCCTTGCCCGGCCCGGAGGGATGCTTCAGCGCGATCAGAACGGTGTTGCAGGTCCGCGCCGAGGTGAACTCGACCACGACTTTCGTATACTCCGGCAGCGCGCTGGCGATGGACACCGGCGACCCGCCGAAATCCCTGACAGTGAGTTCGACCTGCTCGGAACCGGCGTCGGTCCGGACCCATGCCGACACGCGATATCGGCTGTTGGGGCGGATTCTGACCTCCTGGCTGCAGTTTCCGCTCTCCGGACCGAGGGCCATCGCATGCTGGCCTGCCTGGGCCTTGCTGGAAATCTCGGCACGCTTGGTCTTCAGGTTTTTCCAGCCGCTCAAGGTCCCGGATTCAAATCCGGCGTTGTGGATCTTCCCGACCTCCGGGGCCGCGGGCTCCTGGTCCGCCATCGCAGTCGTGGTGACGGCGAAAGCCAGAAGAAGGGACAAGGACGTGTTGGATGGGTTCATGCGAGCGAGAGGGAGTTCAGGGTTTGGGAAACACCGAGAGATCCCAGGTGTCGCGCCAGCGGATGACCGGCTGGTCCGCTTCGAACTCGATGGGCAGCCAGATGTAGCCGGCGTTGATCGGGTTTTCAGGCTTGTTGATGTCGAACATCGCGATCCACGCGTCCTTCCGACCCGCCACTTGGTAAACGAAGGTGCTCTGGCCGCCGAAGGTCTTGTCGGGCCCGAGTTGGTTGACGGGATTCACGCCGCGGCAAGGATTGGGCAGCTCCTTGTAGGGGCCTGCGAGTTGGTCGGCCACGAACATCCGGGCAGCGTTGGGTTTCCATCCGGAGGTCTCCGATGCGAGGAGATAGACCTTTCCATTCCGTCGGAAAAACGCGGGGGCTTCCGTGCCGATCGTGACGCCCTCCAGCACCTTGTAGTCTCCCACCGGCTTCAAGCCATCGTCGGACAATCGACCCTGAATCAGCGCCTTGTCCGGCTTGCGGACGGCGATGTGATGGATCGAGCCGTCGGTGTCCGGAACGATGGCGAAGTCCCCGGTGCCGAACTTGTCGTGATTGCCGAGAAAGTATCCCCTGTATTCAAACGGACCCGTTGGCTTCGACGAGGTGGCCACGCCGACCCACGCGTAGTCCTTGCCGCTTTTCCCGCCTTTCGACTTCGGTGGATAGAGCTTGAAGTAGAGCAGGAAGGTCTTGGTGGCTTCCTGAAAGATCACCTTGGGTCGATCGAGGATGAAGGCCTCCGCCAGATCGGGGTGGGTGCCCTTTTCAAAAACGGAAAGCACCAGCCCCTGATCCTTCCAGTTCATCAAATCATCGCTCACATAACAGCGGACCCCCGCCTCGTTCTTCTCGTCCTCGGTCTTGCCCTCGATCTTGTGCGCGCCATACCAGTAGTGACGGCCCTCGAAATCCAGGACGCAGAACCCATGCGCGTTGAGGTGGACACCCGCGCTGTCCGGCCACGCCTGCCCGGGTCGGAACGCGGTCTGCGCGGTATCCCCCGGCTCGGCCGAAACCAAGCCCACCAGGGCGCTCAAGATCGCAGGAATCCGCAGGCGGATCGATCGCAGGGAGGGAAATTTCATGGGGTGGCTTTCAATTGAGTTCATCGAGCTTTGGTCCGCCAGGAGCGTCCTTTTTCTTGGCCGGGGGCAGGGGAGGCAACGGACGGACAACCTCGGCGCGCACCGCGGCCTCCGCCTTGCGATGCTTCGGATGCTGATAGATGCGGATGTAGTCGCATTGAACCACGTTCGGAAGCTTGCTGTCGTCCACCCAGCGGTCGCCCTTCAGGTTGCTGGCGATGACGCTCATCCAGACGTTCATCTCGTCATGGGGAAATCCGGCGGAGCTGATCTCTTTTGTCAGACGGCCGTTGAAATAGAAGCGCGTGATTTCAGGGGTGAACTCGCAGCCCCAGACGTTGAACGACGTTGAGGTGTCGGGCGCATCCTCGATGACCCAGCGGCCGGCGTTCCAGGATTGGTGGTTCTTCCTCTGGTGATAGCGCGATTGGTTGATGACCCCGAAGCTGTAGAAATTCGGATCACCGCCATCCTGTTCGCAGAAATCGAGTTCGAGCAGCGCGCCCGGTCCCTTCGGATCTTCGGGAAAGCGTTTCCGCATGGCCCAGAACGCGGTGTGCCAGCCCTCCGCAGGCGGTGTCTTGAAACGGGCCTCGTAGTAGCCATAGACGAACTTCTCACGGCTGATGATGCCTCCGGCGGTGTAGGCCTTGTCGCCGATCGATTCCTTGCGCAGGGCGATCTCGAGCCTGCCGTCCTTCACCGAGACGTTCTCCGGCCGCTGGGTGCTGAGGAGTTTGCTGTCGAGGCGGAAGCCCCACTTCTGCCTGTCGATCTTGTCGCCCTCGAACTCGTCGGAAAACACCTTCTCGTAACCCTCGGGTGGCAGGGGCGTGACCTCGGCGGCGAGTTTGACCGGGATGTGGATCTTGCTGGAAAACTTCGGTCGCTTGGCGGCCGGATCCGGAGTCGCGGGCTTCGACGGCTCGGCACCCAGTCCGCTGGCCAGAACGAGCAGGCCCAGCGCGGTTGTGCCTGTTGGAATGAGGGGGCGTTTCATGGGCGTTTGGGGGCGATTTGAGAATGGAAACCCGCTGAGGAGACTGAGCGGATCTGAGGGAGTCCACGGAACCAGCAAGGTCGAAGGAATGCCTTCAGAAAGGCTTGAAGCCCGAATCCTTGCCGCTTCGTAGTGACTGTCCTATCCGGTAACTTCTTTCAGGAAATGCGCAAAGCATTCATTCTCCCGGTCTGCCGCCCTTCGTCCACTTATCTGCTAGTTTCCCGCCGCCGGCCTTGGTGGGACCGCGAAGGTCACACCCTTCCACTCTGCCAGCACTTTCAGATAGAGGTAGGGGTCCGGCCACGAGGAGGAAGGTTCGATGACGGTGGATTCGGGCCATTCGTTCCAGCTCGTGACCATGATGAAGTCCGCTCCGGCCTCGGTGGAGGCGCGGAGGAAGTCGCGCAGGGTCTGGCCATCGCGTCGCGGCATCACATAGGGCTGGTCCACGAAGTGGGAATTGTCGTGGCCGGGATGGACGGGCAGCAGCATCTTCTTTCCTGCGTCGTGGGCCAGCTTGGTCAGGTAGCGGTATTTCCCGACGAGGGCGTCATACTCATGCGCCCTGAAATTCGAGAACGTGCTGTAGAACGCAAAGCTGTCCACCCCCGGCGTGGCCAGCCAGTCAGCGGGAATGCGTTTCTCGCGATCAAGGTCACCGGCAGCGGCAGCTTTGGCATCGTGGGCGATCTGATCCACGATCCAATAAACGGGCCCGACCTCGGCCTCGACGTGTTGCTTCAACCGCGGAAACTCGGCGGCGGTCAGCCCTGGCTTGGTGGCGACCTGATAGAGATACACCACCGGACGCCCCTCGATCCGCAGGTAGGCCGGGTGATCCTTGTAGCGCTTCAAGCCCCGCGCCAACATCACCTGGTAGTCCTCGAACTTCTCGTGAAACTGCGCGCGCTCATCCAGCAACGCGAACTTGAAGCCATGCTTCTGCGCCGCCGCCACGATGCCGTGGTCCACGTTCTGATCGAGCTGGTTGTGAGTGTCCCACCAGTCCACGAGAAAGGCGTTGATGCCTGCGGACTTCGCCAGTTGCACGTGCCACTCGGCGACCTTCGGGTCGGCACTGTCGTAGAGTCCGGCCAGCGGACGGAACACGCTGTTCGGCGGCGGCTCGCCCGGCTTTTGCGCCTTCTTGGCCAACGAGTTGGTCTCGGACGAGGGATAGGTCCAGTGCAGGAAGGGCTGCTTCACATGCTGGCCGTCGTGATACCAGCAATAGTAGTTCGCGAGCAGCAGCGGACGATTCGCGGAGGCAAGGCTGGCGGTCAGCACCAAAACGGCAGCCAGCAACAAGGCGGCGAAAGAGGGGCGGGCAGGCCTCAGGGTCATCCCCTCTCAACGACTCCCCGCTTTGGAGGCTTTCACAGGGGGCGTCGACTTCTCATGCAATAACGGTCGCCACGCCCTTTCACCCCTTTCACTTTCACGCTTCCGGAACCGACTCGATCTTGCCTCCGATCTCTTCAACAAAGGTGATCTCAAAGCCCCCATCCGCTTCCTCGGGACCCCCATGAGCAAGGCCGGCTCCTCGCGCTTGCGCAAAGCCCTCTTCTTTCCCGCCATGAGCGGCATGCGCTACAACCCGCTCTGTCGAACCTTCGGCCAACGGCTCAAGGAAAAGGGCGAGAAGTCCATTGTCGTCACAGGGGACATCATGACGAAGCTCCTGCACCTCATTTTCGGCATCCTGAGGTCAGGAAAGCTCTTCAATCCAAGCCACCTCCAAAGCCCGGAAATCGCCTAAAAATCTCTTGAATCCATCACCGTAACTGCCCCTTTCAGACTGGGGAAGAATGATGCGGCTCAGGCGTAGGAGAGTTTGCCCTTGGGCTCGGGGATGGGGCGACCGAGGGACTCGGCGGTTTCAATCCACCCGGCGATCACGACTTGGGCACTGGCGACGGCTTCCTCGTAAGTGCTTCCGTCGGCCATGCAGCATGGTAGTTCGGAAACTTCCACGAGGAAGGCTTGATCCTCCTTGCTCCAGGAAATGATCAGCTCGTAACGCACGTCAGTCGAAGAGCTCTTTGGGCAGGCCACTTTGGCGGATCATGGAGCGGAGAGTGCCGACCGGGATGTCCTTGCGGGGATGGGGGATGATGTCGGTGTGCCCATTCGCATCCCGATATTTGGCATGGCTGCCCCGCTGGGATACGAATTCAAAGCCGTGAACGGTGAGGATGGCGATGAACTCGACCGATGGGATTCTCTTGGGCATGGTGCGTCAGCCCGTTCATGCGATGGCGAATTCTCCCACGGTGACGTCCGTGATCTGAGGGATGGCGGCGGATTCGGGGAGGTCTTCAAGGTAAAGCTCCAAGGCCTCCTTGAGGTTGGCGAGGGCTTCCTTTGCGGTGGAACCGAAACTGGACACGTCGTAGTCGAGGCACTGGGCAACGTAGTCCGACTCTTCTCGGTAAAGCGTGTAATGGAGACTTCTCATTACGTGAAGAGTAGGGAGAAAAGTGCCGGATAGCAAGGGCGCGGAAACAAGGTAGGCAGGGGTTCGAACCGAGGACAACGGATACCCTTGATCGAAACCCAACCCAAAAGGGTCACCAAAAGGGTCAGTCCCGAAAATCAAGTGTTCGCTCCAGCTTCTTCAGCATCGCTTGCAATCCCTTCTCCTCCCGCACGCGTCGCAGGGCCTGCGTCACATTGCCTTCGTGACCCATGGAAAGGCGTTCCGCCACCCAGGCATTGCGCACGCCGGTCTGTGCCTTCACCAGCGCGGCCACCACGGCTTTCCCGTCGCGCCACCTGCCCCGGCCCCTCAATTCCTCCGCACCCTCCGGCAGCTTCAGAAACGCCAGCCCCGCCATCACCAGCCGCTCCGCCTCCACCACATCGTGCGACCTCGCGGCCTCGCCCCGCAGACTGCCCTTCTTTCGCAAGGGCGCGATCCTCCCGCCGATCTCCTGCAGCACCTTCTTCCCGAATTCCTCCTCGCCCAGATACCAGCCCCGGCGCAGCTCCCTCAGCGACTCATCGTTCAAGCTCCCCTCGCGATCCAGCGCCCGCGCCTCCAGGTAGCGCGCATACGCCTGCCGACCGCTCTTCCCCTCCGCCAGCGAAAAGGCCGACACCACCCGCTCCGTCTCCAACCACTCCGGATCCTTCCGACCCCCATACACGGGAAAACTGCTCCACGCGAAATCCTTCAGCGTCCGCCCCGTCGTCCCACCCACCAGACCGGCCCTCACCGGATTGAGATGAATGTAGTCCGCCACCACGCGCAGATAGTGGGCATCGCGCGCCTCGCCGTTCACCACCACCGCCTTGTAGCGGCCTTGAAAGACATGCCCGCGCCTCAGCCGCCGACGGTTCCAGCCCTGGGAAAAGACCCCCATCAACCACTTCATCCCCGACACCAGGTTCGGCTCCGGCGTTTCCAGAAGCAGGTGGAAATGGTTGCCCATCAGTACCCAGGCATGCACCCGCCAACCGTGTGCCGCACAAGCCTTGTCAAGCGCCCCCAGCCAGGCCTTGCGGTCCTCATCGTCCTCAAACACCACCCGCCCGCCATCGCCGCGAGCCATCACGTGGTAAACCGCTCCAGCAGCCTCATATCGAACCGGTCGTGCCATGGGGAAGGAGGCTAGCGGGGGAGAAGAAAAGGATCAACACTTGAATTTCGGGACTGACCCGAATGGCGCGGCGTTAAGCGGATTTTCGATAGCGGCTGCGGTGGGAGATCTCGGTGAACTCGCCTCGCGGTGAGGTCAGAAGAGCGAAGGGCTTGGGGCGTCGTTTGACTGCTCTTGGTTCTCGCCTGTTAGGGCGGATGTCGAGGGTCCGTCCACTGGCGATCTCAATGAAGATTTTCAGTCTTTGGCGGTGCCTTTTCGGTCTTCCGATTTCCTGCCGGAAATCCTGATGCGTGGTGGTGACCAGGTCCAGGATGCCTTTGAAACTGATCATGGTGACGGTCTTTGCCGCATGGTGAGCGGCTCGCTGCATGAGCAGGCGTAGCAGGTTGTAGGCGATGCGGATCATGGCGAGCGACTTTTCCGCCATTTGCGGAGTGCGGGCCGCAAGATGCTCAAGCCCGAGCGTGGTCTTGATGTCGCGCAACCGCAGCTCGATCTCCCAGCGTTTGGCATAGAGCGCGTGAAGCTCGATGCCGTCGTAGCGTGTGGTGTCGGTCAGTGTGGTGACCACGGTCATGGTGCGCCTTTGGCCGCAGCGGTCCTCGTAATCGAGGCGAATGAGGCGGACTTGCAGCTCTTCAGGTTGGGCCTGCCACTGCTCTCTGGTGAGGCTTTTGGAGCTGTTGGAAAACATTGGACGCTTCCAGGTGACGAGTCGCTCGTAGGGGCTGATGGGGATCCCTGCATTCCAGTCGAGTGCCCTGTCGCGCATGGCGTTTAGCCTCATGATCGCGTGCGCACCACGTTCACGCAGCTTGGAAAGAAACGTGTAGGAGCAATAGGCGCGGTCCGCGAGAAGCAGGTCGTTTTCCCCGATCTTGTCGAGGAGCCTGGTACCGAGAGTAAGGTCGTGATCGTGGATGGAGCCTGTTTCGAACGCCTCCCATCCTCCGTGGCTGAGGTTGAGCAAGCCGCTGATGGCCATCACTGGGAAACCGCAGCCAGCCTGTTGAACCGAGGGTTGGGGATAGGTTTGCTGATTGGCCGCCGTGTCCATGAGTTTCATTGAGCTTCCATCCATGGCCATGAGTGTGAAGCCCTGCCAGCGATCCGCATCGGTGATGCGTGAGTTGAGGGTATCACTGATGCGCTGGTTGATGGCATCGATGAAAGTGTTGGAGAAGCGCTCGCGCGCCTTGCAATAGGCGCTGGTGTCAGCAGCGGGAGCAGGCACTCCACTGGCGAGCGCCCAGGCTTGGACGAAGCTGACTGCCTTGGAGCATGAACTGTTACCCTCAAGGATCTGGGAGATCCATGCCCAGAAGAGCGGAATGTGGCCGAAGTGGCGCTGCCTGATAGTCGGATCAATGGAGGCGAGAAAGGAAGCGGGCAACACCTCTTGAAACATCACGCTGTAACCGCTGGGAAGCAGCTGGATCATCTGCTCGCGTTGAAGGCGAATGGTGGCTTGAAGCTTGCGCCGTGCGGTGGCAAAAACCGTTCGCGGAAAGCCGGTCAGAAGAGGTTGTTTTTTCACACTCTACTACCGTACTTCGACCGGATTTCCGTCTTTGAAAATCAACGAAATCGGCCTTAACGCCGCACCATTCGGGACTGACCCCCAACACAAGAACACTTGAGTTTCGGGACTGACCCGAATGGCGCGGCCTTTAGATCGATTTCGTTGAATGCGAATGGTCTGGAGCCCTTGGAAACCGGCCAGAAAGTGACCCTGAATCTAGGCAAGATTTGTTCGAGAGACCGT
>JAIXVN010000141.1 GCA_027483005.1 Verrucomicrobiaceae bacterium | reverse complement strand
GCCTCCTTCACCGGGACCCTCACCTATTCGGGAAATGGTTCGGCCTTCACCGGTGCGACCACCGTTTCCCAAGGAACCCTCAATCTGACCGGCTCTCTCGGAGGAGCGGTCAATCTTTCCAGCACGAGCTACGCGGCTACGCTCAGCGGCGAGGGTTCGATCGCTGGCAACCTCACGCTCGGAGCCGTTGGCAGGGGCGCCGGACTCATCATCAACCCCGTCACCTCAGGAGCCCCCACTGTTACCGGCACGCTGAATGTGGCGGAACCTGGCACCGTCACCGCAGTGACCCTCAGCCCGGCCCCGTCGGCCGTCGGGACCTACACACTGATCAATCACGGAGGGACTTCGGCCACCGCCTCCAACTTCTCCCTCGCGGGCTATCGATCCCCGGTCTTCGACACCACCACCAACCCGAACGCGGTCACGGTTTCCATCTCCAGCGGCAGTCTGGTTTGGAAGGGGAATTCCTCGGCCGCCTGGGACATCAACACCACGGCCAACTGGGAGAACAGCACTCCCGCCGTGGACAGCTACTTCGAACTCGATGCCGTCACTTTCAATGACAGCGCCACCTCGTTCGCGCCGACTCTCGCCGGGACCGTGAATCCCTCCAGCATCACGTTCAACAACTCCGCCAGCGACTACAACCTCACCGGTGCAGGCGTGATCGCCGGGCCGACTGGCCTCACCAAATCCGGCAGTGCAAGTGTGACCCTCGCCACGCCCAACACCTACACCGGAAATGTCACGGTCAACGCAGGCAAGCTCATCCTAGGCAATGCCGCCGCCCTTGGCAGCAGCACCTCCGGGGCGAAGATCGTCACGGTCAACAGCGGAGGGCAGATCGACTTGAACGGGCAATCCCCTACCGCCCGCACCTACAGCTTCAAGATCTCCGGCACCGGTGACGGCCTCGGTGCGCTGGTGAACTCCAGCTCCACCAGCATCGCCTCAAATGCCGGCATCCTGAATCTTGAACTGCTGGACAACGCCACCGTCGGCGGGTCCGGCCGTTTCGACATCGGTCTGGCCAACGGTGTCGGCGGACTCATCACTGGCAATGGCAAGACGCTGACCAAGGTCGGGGCCGGCCAGGTTTCGCTCCGCGGGGATGCCTCGGCCACCCCAATCACGATCCAGGTGAACGCCGGAAGCATCGTTGCGGAAAACAGCGACAACGCCTTCGGCGGAACCACCGGTTCGATTTCGGTGGCCAACAACGCGACCATCGGAACCACCGGCGTCCGTACCATCGCCACCCCCGTCGCCCTCGCAAGCGGGGCCACGCTTTCGAACACCGGAGGCGGAACCGCCACCTGGACCGGTGAGATCACCACCGATGGAACGGTCACAGTCAATCCCGGCGGGCAGACGGTTAATCTCGACGGCATGGTGTCAGGAACCGGTGGGATCACCGTCCCCGCCAATGGAGGCACGCTCAATTTCAACGGCACGCCCAGCTTCACCGGCGGGCTGATCGTCGGACCAACTTCCGCCGCCGCCACGACGGTCAATCTTCCAGCCGGGAAATCGCTTTCAATCGCGTCCGGAAAGACGGTGCAGGTTGGGAATACCAGCGCATCGGGAACCTTCATCCAGACCCTGAACATTGATGGATCGGTCACCAATGCCGGAGCCCTCTATGTCGGACGTCCAGGAGTCTTGAATCTCAACAGCGGTTCCACCTGGTCCCAGTCCGGAAACTCCAGCGTCAACGGACAAGGGGGCTATGATGCCACCATGAACGTCCTCTCCGGAACCAGTTTCACCTACACCGGGAGTTCGACGTTCAAACTCAATGGAGCCGAAGGCAACTTCGCCCGCGCCTATCTGAACGTCACGGGAGGCACCCTCACCACATCCGCAGGATTTGAGCAGACCACCACCACCACCGGCTTCGGTCAGCTTGCCTTGGCCAGCGGAGGTACGTTGAAACTGGGTGCCGATGTCGCCCAGCTCACCACCAATACCCGGATCATCCTCGGAACCGGCGGCGGCGTGATCGACACCAACGGCTTCAGCGCCAGCGCCAGCTTCGGCATCACCGGAACCGGCAATGGCCTGACCAAGTCCGGAGCCGGCACCCTGACCCTGACCGGCACCAACACCTACACCGGTGCCACCACCGTCAATGGCGGCACACTCGCCGGGACCGGAGCTTCCGGATCCGCCTTCACCGTCTCCAGCGGTGCCACGCTTTCTCCAGGCACCACCGTCGGCACCATGAGCGCCGCCGGCACGACCTTCAGCAACGGCTCCACATTCAAGGTCGAGATCAACAGCTCCACAGTCACCGCCGACAGGCTGGTTTCCACGGGCCCGGTCTCGATCGGCACCACGGCCATCTCGTTCTCCGACCTCGGCAGCGGAACAATCACCGCCGGAACCAAGCTGACGATCATCGACTACACCGGCAGCTCGCTCAGCGGCACCTTCACCGGTTATGCCGAAGGGGCCACGGTGACGATTGGCACGAAGACCTTCACGATCAGCTACACGGATTCCTCGAAGGTCACCCTCACGGCCACGGCCGCCGGATACACGAGCTGGGCCTCCACCAATGTGGGTGGCGATCCCGCCAATGTTGATACGGACGGCGACGGGGTGCTCAACGGCGTCGAGTACTTCATGGGTCAGACCGGCTCCTCCTTCACCGTGAACCCGGCGCTCAGCGGGGGTTCCATCACCTGGCCAAAGGATCCCACGGCGGTCGCCACCTATGTCGTTCAGACCTCCACGGATCTGAGCACCTGGAACACGGCCAACACCGGAGTCAATGACACCGGTTCCTCGGTGATCTACACCATTCCGACCGGCGATCCCGCCCGCTTCGCCCGCCTCAAGGTCACTGTTCCCTGAGAAAAGGGTCGGCCTTGATTCCCCGAAACTCCATGACCTCACCTGGCAAGACCGCCGGGTGGGGTCATTTCAGTTGATAGCCGGTCAGGTCCGCCTGAAAGGCCGAGGCCGGCAGCTTGCCATTCAGCTTGGTGTTGCTGAACACGGTCCGGATTCGGGACTTGTCCTTCATTTCCAGCTCCAGCGCGCGGAGTTCGTTGGTCGAGGGATCGATGTCGAGAAACACCCAGGGCACGTTCGCCTTC
>JAIXVN010000320.1 GCA_027483005.1 Verrucomicrobiaceae bacterium | reverse complement strand
GGCTGCTTGACCGAAAAGAAGGCCGGATTGACCGGGAGGTAGCGGAAAAAGTCGCTCTCGCCGTGTTTCATCGAGACAATGAAGTTCGGTGAGTCGATCCCGTCGAGCGTCCGGGCCAGGGTTTTCCGGTGCCAGATCAGGTCGCCGATCGGATGGGCCCCGACGGTCCAGGTGCGGAGGATCAGCGTGCGGTCGCGCTGCTCGAAGTCCGGCAGCAGTTGCCGGATGAGCCGGTTGGCATCGCCCGGCGTTTTCAGGTGAAGGTGGGTGCGGATCGGGTCGGTGACGTCGAGCCCGTCGCTTTCCCCGATGCGGAGGATGAGTCCGGAAAGCTGGGGGAAATCATCGAGCACGCCCCGGATCAGGCCGCGATAGCAGTCGGTGAGGGCGGTGGGCGATTCACCGATCGCCGCCAAGAGGCCGGGGGTGGTGGGGAGGACATCCGAGGTCAGGAAAATCCCGAGGCCGAACTCGTGTTTCAGGAGGTCGAAGAGGGTGGTGAACTCCTCCCGAAAAACCGTGATTCCGGCGGCGACATCGGCTTCGTGGGCGGGATGGGCGGCCAGGTGGGCCAGGTCATCCATCGACAGGGCGTTGAATCCGGCCGCGACCGCCTCAGCGGCGAGACGGCGCAGATCCTCGGCGACAAGATTCCAGTTGGCACGGCGTTCGGAACCGCTGAGGGTTAAACGGTTGAACGGAATTTTTGACCAGTTGATTCGACGCGTTTCGTGGCCACGAAAGAACGGACCCATGCCATCGAGAAGGAACCATTTCATGTCGGATCCACTTGAGTCTGGAGGCGGATGGCGGATTGGCCAAGGGGACTTCATGACGAGATCGTCACTCGGGCCCGTTTGCGATGGGCCTCGTGCAAAGCGACTCTGCCGTGTGTTTACTAGGTGTTGGCACGGCCCCTGCACTCATTTCCCCCCGGATCGACGCGCTGTGACCCGAATTTCGACATCCTTCCCGCCTTCCAGAAAGGCCGCCTTTTCGTTGATCGAACTGCTGGCGGTGATGGCTGTGATCACGATTCTGCTGGCCGTTGGCATCAAGATCCTCGGCGGCACTTCCTCCCAGGCACGGAAAACCGCCACCGATGCGCTCGCGGCGTCGATCGAGCAGGCCCGCTCCAAGGCCATCACCTCCCGCTCCACGGTGATCCTGGCCCTGGCCGAGCCTGGCGACCTGCCCACCACCGATGAACGCTGCCGTCTCGGACTTTTCCAGGTCACCAACTGGCCGGCCTCCGCCACGACGGTGGACGCGATCCTGCTCCAGCGCTGGCAATCCCTGCCCACGGGCGCGATTCCCTACGGTGGCGATTTCCAGGGCATCCGCAATCCCTACGACCTTCCCGAATTGACCATCCGCTACACGTCGGCCGGCAAGCAGCAGCAAATCAGCGTGCACGCCATCGCTTTCACCCCCCGTGGAGGACTCCAATGGCCGACGGGCTCCGACCCACTGGTCATGCGCATCGCGGAAGGCGGCTACCGCAGCGGAAAGGCGATGCCCGACCTGCGTGGCGAATCGAAGGGGGTTTCCGAAAACAGGCTTCAAATCGGTCGCGTCGTCGCGCGGCCATGGAGGATCGACTGATGACCCACAAGCAACCCATCCCAGCGCAGCGCGGCTTTTCCCTGATCGAGGCGGTCGTCTCGGTCGGCATCCTGGCCTTGGCCATTCCTCTGGTCCTCGGGGCCTTGGCGGAGTCCGGCAACAGTGGCACCTCCGCCGCGGCGGAAACCCGATGTGGCTGGATCGTGCCGGCCTGCCTCGACGAGCTGAAGGCCGCGGCGGATGGCAAAAGCGTGCTGCTTCCCACGACTCCACTCGGCACGGCCTTTCCCGCCGCCGGACAGGTTTACGGCATCGCCTTCGGCGCGGGAGGGAACTCCCTCGGGGCGGTGGACAAGGCCGCCTACGACTCCGGCGTCAAGCGGATCGCCGATCAGGACGTGCGCTACATCGCGGTCATCGAGGGCGAAGTGCTTCCCGCCAAGGCAGGCTCGGTCCCGATGCGCTCGATCCGGGTCGGCCTCGAATATCCTGCGGCCGTTCCCGCCAGGAAGCGCACGAAACTGGATTTCTTCACCAAGACGCCATGAGCCGCTCCAGCCAACGGACTTCCGGGTTCACGCTGATCGAGCTGCTGGCCTCGATGGCGATCGGCACCATCGTGCTCCTGCTGGCCGTGGGCGTGCTGGGCCGCACGGGAGAGGGCTACGACCGCGTCGGTGGCGGGGTTTCCGCCGAGCGTGAGGCCAGGGCCGTGCTCAGCCAGATCGCAGCGGATTTTTCCAACGCACGCTTCCAGGCGGATCAGGTTTTCGAGGTCAATGGAACCGGCTGGGCCAAGGATCGGATCGGATTCCTCGCGCTTCAGCCCGCCGACGCCCAATCGACCGCCGGCCGCATCGGGGATGTCTGCGCGATCCATTACTACGTCAAGGATCTGGTCACCGGAGGACGCACCGTCCGCTGTCTGATGCGCGGCTTCCGCGAGAGCTCGGACACCTTCGATGCGCTCAAGGCCGGCAGCATCACCCCGCTTTTCGCCCAGCGCAGCGTCGATGAGCCGATTGCCTTCGGCGTGGTCTCCTTCGAGGCCCGACCCAAGACCCGCGATGCATCGGGAAACTGGCAGAACTGGGTGAAAAGCTCGGGACTCTCGCCTCAGGCGGTCGAACTCAAACTGGTGGTGGCGCGACGCGATCTTTCCTCGAAGTTTTCGAACAGCAGCGACTGGGACGGTCAGGGAGCGGCATCCAAACTGCTCGGAAAGCCTGAGGACGCCGCCAGGAACAAGAGCCTTGAAACCTTCTCGAGCCTGATACGATTTGGAAATGATGAAGTCCGCTAACCGATACCGCTCCGCCGCCCGAGCGGGCTTCACGCTGCCGGTGGTCCTCGTGATCGCTTCGGCCCTGCTGATCCTGGCCATCGGCCTGCTGCTGCTCGTGGGCATCGAGCGCAAGACCGCGCGCTCCTACCTCGACCGTGAACGCGCGGAGCTGACGGCCCGGGCCGGTCTTCAAGATGTGATCTCGGTGCTGCGGACGGAGACGGCCAATGATGATTTCCTGGTCGTGCAATCGGCGCTCAAGACCCCCATCGAAACAGGCAAGACCCCGGCCCCGAACCTCTTTCTCGCCCGTGGGAAATCCGCTTCCGGCGGGCTTTCCTTCCGCTACCTCCCGCTGTTCAGCACCGCTTCCGCGCCTGCTGACAACACGCGGCTCGCCGCCCCAGCCGTGGAAACTCTGGTCCCCACCACCGGCGGTGCGTCGGTCGACGTGACCACCCTCCCCTATCTCGACAAGGCCCGGCTTTCCTGGGTTCAGGTCAAGGACAAGAAGGGCCAGCTCATCGGTCGATATGCTTTTTGGGTCGAGGACCTTCAGAGCCGCGTCGATGCCGGAACCGCGGGAAACACCGAGGACAGCGGCGGCACCCACAAGCGCTTCGGCTGGACCGCCGGGGATGTCTCGACCTACGCGAGGTTTCCGGCTCCCGGCCTGAACCCGCTGCCCGCCGATCCGGATGCCGCCACTGGCAGGGACAAGGCTCCCGGATTGAACCAGGTGGCGCTCTTTGCCCTCGACCCCGCCTCCACCGCCAAGGACACCAGCGCGCTCGACAAGACCATCATCGACTCCCGGAAAGCCCTCATTTCTCCCGACTCCACCCTCGCCGTGGCTGGCGTCCGTCCTCCGCTGACTCGCGACGCCACGGGGCGACTCGTCGATACCAAGTCCCGTGCGATCGAGGAAAACCTCACTGCCTCGGTGCAACCCTACGATGAACAGCCCTTGGTCCCCTTCGCCCATGGCATCGCCTCCACTGCGGTCGGCAAGCCGAAGCTGAACCTCAATGCCCTGATCGCCAAAAATCCGGACGCGGCGGTCAACGAAATGGCCTCCTGGATCGAGACCTCCCTGCCGACCTTCAAGGATCGAAAAGGCGGCTTGCGGGAGGATTACCTCAAGACCCTCGCCGCCAGCGCCATCGGCTACGCGGCTCCCGGCAACAAACCGATCGTGAAAATGGGCAGTTATCGCGGCTTGGGTGCCAGTCCGATGATCAGCGAGATCGTCATGGATATCAATTATCTGGGAAACACCGTCATCGGCACCAACCGCCGCATGAACTATGAGTTCATCCTTTTCGCTGAGATGCTGAACCACACAAACCTGCCGATCGATGGCCAGGCCGCTCTGAGCTATGAAGTGGGATTGCAACTTCCCGAGATCGGTGCAGCTCCAGTCGGAACGCGCTTCGATGATCCCGTTCTCCTAGGCGACCCCTCCCAGTCGATCCACGACCTCTCCAATAAGAACGGACGCTATTGGTCAAAGCCGCAGCGGGTGAGTCTGAAGGCCGGAGAATACCGCTTCGTCAAGTTCGCAACCGTTCGATACACCATCAACGTGGGGACTGGTTCTATCGGAGGGAACTTTTCTCTTGGCGAGGATCAAGGTGCCGCCGGTCTCGGCATGATGTGGAACGACGAGGAAGTGGAGCGAATTCCTTCAATCGTCCGCAGCAGCAATGGGTTGGTCTTCAACGCCTCATTCAGGAAATACTTCGGCAAGGCGGCCATTCCTGGCCACAGTTACGGTCCCTTCTCAGAGTTTATCAATAATATGGGGGATCCGCGCATTGCCCATTATATTCCCTACAATGGTTTGGCCCTAGGCCCGATCAATGGCATTCCGCTCGGTGAGAACTCCTTTCCTGACAACATCAGCCCCAACCGCCGCAACATCCGTTTCAAGACCATATACTCCAGCGACAGCACCACCAAGCCGAAGACCTATGGCCGTGTGATTCCCTCGGAATGGCCAGACGGCGGACACGATGTCGAGGTTTCCAGTTGGAGTAATGGGTGGAGTGATGCCCGCCAAGGGTTTGAGGGTTCCCAGGGAAAACCCCCTTTCAACGGCACCGGCCCGGCCTTCGACCCCACCACCATCGCCAACAACTCGGTTCCCCAGCCGGGAGAATCGTTGACCTATCTTTCGGATCGCGGTCGCTACTTCAGCGCAACCGAACTCGGCCGCCTCTATGATCCGATCATGTGGGTGCCAACCTTTGATCCGGCCTCCGGTCTGGATTCCAGGATCCTCAGCAACAACGGTGTGCCCATTTCCTCCTCCGGCATTATGCCAGCCGCAGGAGCCCAGTGGCCTTCGGTGCAGGTCGGAAATGCCCCCAGCATCTACATGGGCGGCGGCAACACCCTCCGCATCGGCCGGCCGGAGCATCCCCAGTTCGACATTCCTTCACTCCACGTGCCGCAACTCATGCCCGGCAACCATGCCGCCCGATTGCTCGACCTCTTCCATGCAGGAAAGTCTCGCTCGAACGACAAGACCCTGCGGGAAGGAGCCGTGGCCAGAATCGAGGGCCACATCAATCTCAACACCGCCTCCCGCGAGTCCCTCCGCGCCATGGCCGCCGGACTGCTGGTGATGGACCCCAAGTTGTCAAAGCGGAGCTCCGATTCCTTTGACGGGCGCATGGCTCCAGCCATCCAACCGCTGACCACCCTATCCGCCCCGAGCAACTCGAAGGAGGCCGACCTTCTCGCCGACGCCATCATTCTCGGCAGGCCCTACACCTCGCCTTCCGAACTCGCCAGCCTCAACGCGGCCGATGGCAAGCCGGTCTTCGGAAGTGCCGACCGCTACCCGGACAAGAACAGGGTCCAGTGGACCGACTCCGCCGCCGAGGAGGTCTTCGGTCGCGTCTACGAGGCCTCGACCGTCCGCTCCCGCAACTTCCGCGTGTGGGTCGTTGGCCAGGCCATCGCCCCGACCGCCGCCACCAACACTTCGCCGGAAATCCTCGCCGAGGTCCGGAAATCCTTCACGGTCTTCGCCGATCCCGGCGTTCGCAACAACGACGGATCAATCGATGCCACCAAATTCAAAGTCACCATTCTCAATGAAAACGACTTCTAGCCTCCCTCCTGGCCTTTTCCGCAGCGCGGCCCGTCTGATCGTGGCCAGTCTGGTTCTCTGCCTCCCAACAGCCTCCGCCCAAGAAGAGAAGGAAGGCCCGCCGCCGACCTGTTTCATCCGCATCGCCAACACCGTCGCCCCGGGAACCGGAAACGTGAAGGTCATGGTCGATGGCAAGGATGTCTATGAGCCCGGCTACAAGTTCGGCGTCGTCACCGGCGGCATCGGATTGGCACCCGGAAGCCATACCGTGACGATCCTCCGGGAAGGCGTGAAGGAGGGCACCAGCAAGGTCAGTGTTGAAAAGGACCAGACCGTCACCCTGATCCCCTTCGCGGAAAAGGTCCCCGCGACCGATCAGGAGCCCGCCCATTTCGCGATCCGCATTCTCCGCCTCAAGCAGAAGCAGACCGAAAGCGGTCGCAGCGCCTCCTTCATCTCCGTCTCCGGCCAACCCGAGGTCATGGCCGAACTCCGGGATCCGTCAGGAAAGTGGGAGAAAGTCTTCGTCAAGAGACTGATGATCGGCGATGCCACCATCCACTACCCCGAGGGCTACGCTCCCGTCCGGGTCAACGGCAAGGACATGAAGCCGATTCCGATCGCCGACGTCGGCAACTACGTCGTCGTGCTTTACGATGATCCCGAGGGAAACATCCGCACGATGAACTTCCGCGACTTCAAGTATCTGAGCGCGGATTGAAAGGCGGGATTGCAGCAGAAGGCTGGCCTTCCGCTGCATCAGGACCGAAAGCAGTTCCAGATCAGGTCGGCTGCTCGCCGCGGGCCATCACGACCTTGCCGGTGCGGACGGTTTCGATGATCTGAAACTGCGAGAACATCGCGATGGCAGCGTCGATCTTGGTCGAGTTGCCGGAAACGAGGGCGATCATCGAGGTGGGCGTGAGGTCCACGGTTTTTCCACCGAAGTGCTCGATGATCTGAAGGGCCTGGGTGCGCTGGGTGTCATCGGCGAGGAATTTCACCATGATGAGCTCCTTCACGACCGAGTCCTCGGTGTCGTGCTCCGAGCAGTGAATGACGTCGATGAGCTTGTTCACCTGCATGATGATCTGCTCCAGGCCCTTGGGGTCGCCGGAGATGCCGATGGTCATGCGGGAGAAGTTCTTGTTCCGGCCTTCGGAGACGACGAGCGAGTCGATGTTGAAGCCGCGGCGCGAGAAGACCTGACAGATGCGCATCAGGACGCCCGGCTCGTTGTTGACAAGGATCGAGAGCGTATGCGTCGGGCCGCGCGGCACGACTGGAGCCGGGACCGGGGTGTCGGTGGTGATGATCGTATTCACGAAAAGTGTTGGTTTGAAGGTTGAAGTGTTCAGGAAGAGAAGAGGAGCGATGCAGTGTTCAGTCCGAGGCTCTGCACCTTGAAACTGAACACTGAACCCTTGAAACTTCTCCTCACGTGGACCCGACGGGCTTGGCCATCTTGGTCTTCGGTGCTTCGGTGATCATGTCCTCGAGGGCCGCACCGGCGGGGATCATCGGGAAGACGTTGTCGGTCTTCACGCACTCGGCATGGATGAGGATCGGGCCGTCCTTGTAGGCCATGGCCTTCTTGAGCATGCGGGTGACATCGGCCGGGCGCTTGATGTGCACGGAGGGGATGCCGTAGGCGGCCGCGAGTTTGCAGAAGTCGGGATTCCCAATGAGGTCCACGCCGGAGGTGCGGTCCTCGTAGAAGAGTTCCTGCCACTGGCGGACCATGCCGAGGTAGTGGTTGTTCAGCACCACGATCTTGATCGGCAGCTTGTGGATCTGCGCGGTGGCGAGCTCGAACAGGGTCATCTGGAAGCCACCGTCGCCGGAGATCGAAATGACGGTCTTGTTCGGACAGGCAAGCTGCGCGCCGATGGCGGCCGGGAAGCCGAAGCCCATCGTGCCGGCACCACCGGAGGAAAGCCAGTGATAGGACTCGTGGTTCTTGTAGAACTGCGCCGCCCACATCTGGTGCTGGCCCACGTCGGTGGAGACGATGGCCTTACCTTCGGTGAGGTGGTAGAGTTCGTCGATGACCTGCTGCATGCGGAGGCCACCCTGCTTCTTGTAGCCGAGCGGGAACTTTTTCCGGTAGCCATCGAGCTTGGCATTCCACTCGGCGGTGTCGAGCGGCCCGATCTTTTCATTGATCTCGGTGAGCGCGGCCTTGGCGTCACCCACGATCATGACATCCGGCTTGATCATCTTGCCGGCCTCGGCGGGATCGATGTCGATGTGGATGATCTTGGCGTCCTTGCAGAACTTGTCGGGCTTGCCGATGATGCGGTCGTCCAAGCGCGAGCCGACGTTGATGAGCAGGTCGCACTCGATCATCGCCTTGTTGGCGTATGCGGTGCCGTGCATGCCGAGCATTCCGAGGGAAAGGCGGTGGGTCTCCGGGAACACGCCCTTTCCAAGCAGCGTGGAGGTCACCGGAGCGTTCAGCGTTTCCGCCAGATACATCAGCTCCTTGTCGGCGCGGGCGATCATGCAGCCCTGACCGGCGAGGATCACCGGGCGCTTGGCCTTCGCAATGAGCGCGGCGGCTTCCTTGATGGCGCCGTGGTCGATGGTGAAATCTCCACTCGGATCATAGCCCGGAAGATTGATCGTCGGGTTCATGTCGCCCGTGAAGGGGCCTTGGGAAATGTCCTTCGGCACGTCGATCAGCACCGGACCGGGACGACCGGTGGTGGCGATGTGGTAGGCCTCGCGGGCGATGCGGGGAAGGGCGTTGGTGTCCTTCACCAGGTAGTTGTGCTTCACCACCGGGATGGTGATGCCGAAGATGTCGGCTTCCTGGAAGGCGTCCTTGCCGAGCATCCAGGTCACCGTCTGGCCGGAGATCACCAGCATCGGCACGGAGTCCATCATCGCGGTCATCAGGCCGGTGACGGTGTTGCCTGCTCCTGGACCCGAGGTCACGAGCACGGCGGCAGGGCGCCCCGTGGCGCGGGCATAGCCGTCAGCCATGTGGACGGCTCCCTGCTCATGACGGACGAGGATGAACTTCATCTTCGTCTTGACCGTTTCAAGGGCGTCGAAGATGGGGATGGCTGCTCCACCGGAGTAGCCGAAAATGTACTCGATGCCGAGATCGTCGAGTGTCTTGATGAGGGCTTGTGCGCCGTCGATTTTGTCCTTGCTCATGAGAATTGGGATTCCGAGGGCAAGTTGCTCGTTTTCTAAGCGAAGGCAATTTGAAAATGGCCCTATAGACGACAAAACCGCCTCCCCTAGGGAAAGCGGTCGTCGAAAATGGGCGATTTCGGGTTTATCTCGAAGTCCAGGACCGGATCGGAACGCCAAACTTGGCCGAATCAGTTTCCGGTGACCCGGTAGATCGGTCCCGTGTGGTCCACGATGTAGAGATTTCCTTCGTTGTCCTCGCCGAACGAGGCAATCAGGTTGATCCGGCCTCCACCCGGCGGCTTGAGCTCGTCGGTCAGGTCCTTGAATCCGCTGGCTTTGCCGCCCTTGAGTTCGAAGGCCCAGATCCGGGGATTCTGGTAGTCGCCGAAGATGTAGCGACCTTCCAGTTCCTTGACCGGACCGCGATAGACGTAGCCTCCGGTGACCGACACGCCTTCGGTGCTGCTGCCGCCGTGCTTGTAAACGTAAACCGGGTCGATCGCTCCCGCTGGATTGTCGCCGGCGATCTTGCCGTTCGGGTTCGGCACGTCGGCCTCGCGAAGTCGCCAGCCGAAGTTGGCTCCCTTGGCTTTTCCTTTGGGGAGGGCGTTGATTTCCTCCCACTTGTTCTGGCCCACGTCGCCGATCCAGAGGTCGCCGGTCTTGCGGTCGAAGGAGCAACGCCAGGCATTGCGCAGTCCGTAGCTGTAGATCTCCGGCATGGCCTCGGACTTTCCGACGAAGGGATTGTCCTTCGGGACCTTGTAGCCCTTCGCCGCTGAAACATCGATGCGCAGCATCTTCCCAAGGTGGGTCTTCAGGTCCTGGGCGCGATTCTGTGGATCATCGCCCGCGCCGCCATCCCCGGCGGAGATGTAGAGGCAGCCGTCCGGGCCGAAGTCGATCCAGCCGCCGTTGTGGTTCTGGTAGGGCTGGTCGAAGGTGAAAAGGACTTCGGCGCTGGCCGGATCCGTCTCGGTGAAGGGCTTGGTGGCGGTGAAGCGGACGATGCGCGTCTTGATCGAGCCATCGGTGAAATTCACATAAAAGCGGCCGCTGGTCTTGAAGTCGGGAGCGAAGGCCATTCCCAGCAGGCCCATCTCGTTGCCCTTGCGGCTGACGTCGGCGGTGATGTCGAGGAACGGCTTTTCCGAGCGGGCTCCGGTTTTGGCGTCGATGATCCAGACCTTGCCGACCTGCTCGATGACCCAGAGCTTGTCGGAAATCCCGGCGGGTTGTCCCACCCAGACCGGACGCTCGAACTTTTCAGCGACTTTCTCCACCCCGATGCGGGCGGACGCGGTGGCCACCGTCAAGAGGGCGGCACAGGAAAGGAGGGCTTTGGTGACCATCCGCGCAGACTAGCCGGAAATCCCAAACGCGCAACCTGTGAGTGGCGTCTGCGGGCCGGATGGATTTCGTTTCAGGGAAACACCACCCGGAAGCCCTGGTTCGGCAGCGCGGCGGTCTTGATCATGCTGCCGATGTCGAGGAGGTTGTGGAAATTGCAGCAATGGCTGGAGCACCACCACGAGCCGCCGCGACCGCAGATGCGCTGCTCGGCCTGGTCTGAACTCATCCACGGCGGGTGCCCTTCGCAGTATTCGAAGACATTCCCGATCACATCGTAGAGCCCCCAGGCGTTCGGCGGATAGCTGCGGATCGGAGCTGTTAGAACATGCCCGTCCTCGCGGGTGTTCTTGCGATGGTCGATGCCGTTCCAGGTGTTGGTCTTCAGTTTATCGAACGATTTCCCCCATGGAAACTCGGTCCGCACGCCAGCCCGTGCGGCGGTTTCCCACTCGTCGATCGTCGGCAGCCGTCCGCCGATCCATTTGCAGTAGGCCCGCGCATCCTCGCCGGAAATCTGCGTCACCGGATGCTGCGGAAGTTTTTCGGCATCGGGACCGTCCGGACCGAAAGGGTGCCGCCAGTTGGCACCGTCCATCTTCGTCCATTCCCACTCGGCGCTGCCCTCACCACCGACCAGGCTCCAGCCATTCCGCTCCGCCCAGGTCTTGTAGCCGGTGGCCGCGACGAAGGCGGCGAACTGCGCGTTGGTGGTCTCCGCGTCGGAGATCGAAAAGCCCGCCGTCTTGAACTCATGCGGCTTGTTCAGCTTGTGCGAGGCCTCGCCGAGCGGATAGCTCCCGGCCGGGATCACGACCAGCTTGTGCTGGTTCGGCCCGTCCTTCACGTCGGCTCCCAGCGCGGAAACAATCAGCGCCCAGACGATGGCGAGGCCTTTCATGGATGCTCGGCGATCCATTTCTCCGCTGCGGCCCGGATCTCGTCGCGGGATTCCCGGGTGTAGGGCAGACTCACGGTGAAGTAGGTGTGGATGATCTTCGTGATCGGATCGATTCTCACTGGCACGCCCTCGATCTCCTTCGGCAGCTCCGCGATCTTGATCTTGTCATACCCCTTCTCCTTCGCCTCCGCCTTCAGACCCTTGACGTAGGCGGCTTCGATCGTCGTAGCGAGATAGGGCTTGTAGGCCTTTTCCCGCATCAGCTTCGCCATCAGCATCACGAGATCGCGCTGGGCAACGCGGGCCTGGAACAGCTTCACACGGCGATCCCGTTTCGCCTCGGGCTCGTTCTCGTCATAGTTGACGCTCTCCTGCGCCACCTGCCAACCCGTGGCCTCAGGAGGCGCGACTTTTGCGTCGTCTTTCGCCTTGGCGATTCCGTCCACCAGCTTCTGTTCCACCACCAGCAACTCCGGCAGCGCCTCAATGCCGTGAAGCCGGTCGATCAAGGTCAGCAGGATCGGGCTCAGCGCCTTTGGGTCACATCCATAGGCATCACCGTCGAAATTTTCCTCCGGCTTCGGATCCTTGGCAGGAGGCACCGGCTTTCGTGAAAAATCCACCGCCAGCAAGCGGCTGCGGATCGCCCGCAACAGACCATCGCGATTTCCATCCACCAACGCCTGGTTCGCCTTCGAAAGACTCGCCCCGTAGAATGAGGTGATCTGGAAAAGCTGATACGGAAGGTCCGAGGGTGCGCTCATCACATCGCAGACCTGCGAGTAGGAGCCCGGGTGCGAGATCACCTGGTCCAGCAACTTGTCAGCGGCCGGTTCCTGCGCGTGCAGGGGCGATAAGCAAACGACCAGGCAGAGCGCGGCAATCCATTTCACACCATCAGACAAGGATCGTTGGCCCAGGGAGTCAAGGAGCGACTTGGACCGCCGCCCTGCCTGAGCATTGCGCCTTGTTTCGGCAACTTCCTTTCGGGAAACTCACCGCATGCGCATCGTTCACGCCGCCAACCTCCAGCTCGACAAGGATGGCGCGCATCTTTGGAACCAGGACCAGAAGATCCACCACGGCCTCGTGCGCCTGGGGCACTTCGTGTATCCGTTTTCAATCAATGACCGCGCACGGATGCTTTCGCCGCTGGGCGGGAAGTCGCTGGGAAAGAAGCCTGCCAACCGCGCCCTGATCGAGACCTGCAAGAACGTCCATCCCGACCTCCTGCTTCTAGGCCACGCGCAGTACATCACCGCCGCCACGCTTCAGGAGATCCGCAAGGCCCTGCCAGACATCCGGATCGGGGTGTGGTATGTGGATCCGTTGTGGGATGAAAAGGACACTCTCCATCTGACCGAACGGCTAGGCGTGCTGGACGCCTTGTTCTGCTCGACCGGTGGCAGCCTGCTGGAATCCTTTTCCCGCCCGAACTGTCCGGCCGCCTTCATCCCCACCGCGGTCGATGCCGGGATCGAGTGCCATCGCGCATTCGAGACCACGGAGTTCCTTCACGACTTCCTGTTCTTCGGACGCGACAAGGGTGAGCCGCAGCGTCGTGCCTTTCTGCAGGATCTGGAAAAACGCCTCCCGGAGCTGAAAAGCGGGATCTACGGCTGCCTCGACCGACCCGGCATCTTCGGCTGGGAAAAGGAACAGATCATCCGCCAGTCGAAGATGGCGCTGAACCTTTCCCGCCGCGCCGATGTTTCCCTCTATTCGTCGTCGCGCATCGGCGAACTGATGGGCAACGGCATCCTCACCCTCACCCCGCGCGGGGCCGGGCTGGAGGAGCTGTATGCCGAGGACGAGCTGGTGTATTTCGACGGCATCGACGATCTAACAGAAAAGATCCGCCACTACGCCACGCATCCGGAGCAGCGCATCGCGATCGCGATAAAAGGCTGGGAGCGGAATCACCGCGACTACAACGGCACGGAGGTCGCGCGCTTCATCACCTCGCTGACGATGCGGACGGAGGAATGGAAACGGGCTCCGTGGGCAAGGCACGTGTTCGGCCTCTGACGGCCTCAGCCGCGCTTGTGAACGATCACCGGCATGCCTTTCCTCGGCCTCAGGGTGATGAGGGGTTCGAGCTTCGCCTCTCCGCTGCGGACCTGCTCGAAGTCGAACCGGCGTCCGATCATGACGACGAG